>DATNEC010000364.1:0-13423 GCA_035606815.1 Pirellulales bacterium | reverse complement strand
ACGGCCGCTCGATCCTGATCATGGACATGATTCGCCGCGCCCGTTACCGCGAGGGTTTTGATCGGGAAGTGCCGATGACGCCGGGCGAAGTCTGTCGCGTGGCGTTCGACGTCGGCTGGTTGAGCCAGGCATTCGCCGCGGGGCACCGCATTCGCGTGACCGTGGCCAGCACCGGCGCCCCTTTTTACGAGCCGCAACCCAATACGGGCGAACCGGCCACGATCGAACCGCCCGAGCGCCGCGTGGCGGCGGAAAACCGCGTATTTCACAACCGCCGGCACGCTTCGCGCGTCATGGCGCCGCTGCCCGCCGATCGGTAGGCGGCCGGCGGGCGGGCGGCGACGCATCCGAGCTGCGCTGAGGCGGGAGTTCCGGCGTTTCACGGACACCTTGCATAGTTGCTTCAGCCGGCAAAGTTTATCGCAATCGCCAGAAAGGGGGCGATATTCGTTCCCCGGCGCCGGCTTTCTGATGTATCTGGCCGCGACCGCTCACCGATAGCTGTTTTAGCCGATCGGATTCGGCGAAACATGCCGCCCCTTTGTGCGGCGTGTTTGCAAAATGAAATCGTGCGCGTTTCTGGCGGCCGCGTCACGACCCGTTCACGGACTGGAGTTATCGGGTCATGAAAATCTCAATGCATACGATGGCCTTGGCCATCGCCGGGTTGCTGTGGTGCAACCCCGCCATTGCTCAGGAGCCTGCCGACTACGAAGGCCCTGTCTACGCCGCTTCACACGTGCGGACGGCCTCGCGAGCCAATCATGAGTTGGCCAACAATTACGAAAGTTACTACGCCGAACAAGAAGCCCCCGCGGCCCAGGAACCGGCTTCGCCCAGCGATGCGGCCCCTTACGAAGGCTCGGTTGTTCCGCAGACGGTTTCCAAGGACTACGGCGCCTGCTGCCAGCCTGCCGGCGGCGGCGGCAAGAGACGCCATCGCGGCATCTCGTGCGCAAGCGACAACGTGGAGCTCGGCGAACCGTTCGTGCTGGCCGACCACACTTGCTGCTTGAAGCGGAAGAGCATTCAGGTCGCCGGCTGGATTGCCCAAAGCTACACCTGGAACCCGTACAATCCGTCCGATCGGTTCAACGGCCCGGTCACCTGGACCGACCGCGCGAACGAGTATCAGTTGAACGAAGCGTACATTTACGCCAAAAAGGACACCAACACCGGGGGCAGCGGCTGGGATCTCGGATTCCGCGCTGATGCGTTTTACGGCACGAGCTATCGCTGGGACACGGAAGCCGGCCTGGAAAGCAAAATCAACACGGGCAAGTTTTACGGTTTGGCGATCCCGCAGTTCTACGGCGAAGTCGCCTACAACGACTTGAAAGTCAAAGTCGGCCACTTCATCTCGCCGGTCGGCTACTACACGGTCGGCACCTATAACAACTTCTTCAACACCATCCCGTATACCTATCAATACGGCGAGCCTTTCACTCACACCGGCGTCTTGGCCAACTACCAGGCCACCGAGAGGGTCAATGTCGGCGCCGGCGTGATTCATGGCTGGGACAATTTCGACAACACCTTCAATCGCCACGCCGGCTATCTCGGCACGCTGACGGTCAACGGCAACAACAACGATTCGCTGGCTCTCGTGCAGGTCTATAGCATGGAGCCCAACCAATCGGGCGGTTTCAGCCCGCGATATTTCCAGACCTTGGTCTACAGCCGTCCGCTCAACGAAAAGTGGACTTACATCGCCCAGAGCGATCTCGGCATCCAGAGCAATGCCATGGCCAGCGGCAAAACCGCCTACTGGTACGGCTACAACAACTACCTGTACTGGAAAAAGAACGCCGTCTGGAGTTGGGGTCTCAACAGCGAATGGTTCCGCGACGAGGAAGGGTTCCGCGTCGGCAATGCCGTGCCCTCGCCGGGCAGCCCCAACGCTCGCGGCTACGCCCTGAGCGGCTTCGCCGGAAACTTCTACGCGATCACCTTCGGCCCACGTTGGACGCCGCTGCCGAACCTCGTGATCCGGCCCAACTTCCGCGCCGACTTCTATCAAGGCCCTCATAACGCCGCGGGGCTCAAGCCGTTCGACGGCGGAACCAAGAACTTCCAGCAGATTCTGGGCACCGACGCAATCGTCACGTTCTAGTCCGTCGGACCCAAAAAAAAGCCAATTATTCTGGCGTCGGCAAGCATGGAGATCATGCTCGCCGACGCCGCTTTTTTGGTTTCTCAACGAAATCCGCGGTTCGGATTTTCGTTGGAGTTCCTTCCTTCAAGCATTCACTGTCTGCCTAGTTGCGCATCGGCCATTGCCGCGTAGTCAGGCATTCTTTCGATTCTCAACCGCCAGAAACATTTCAGGCGCCAAGGCGAGTTGTGTTCGCAACTCGCGGTCTCCTTTGGCGATCGGCGCGTTCTTGTCGCCGCCGATCGTCCCGCGGCACGGACCTTGCAATATCCGCTTCACGAAACTGCTAGCATCGGCCGACGGTAAAGGACTGGCCGGCGGCGATGCTGACGCGAGTTTTGCAGATGCTCTTGGAAACTTTGGCTCTTTGCCTGGGCCAGAAGGATGCCCCAGCGACTTGGGTGGACGCTCCGCCTAGTCCACCCAAGTCGGGGCGTTCTTTCTTTCGAAGGGCGGTTGGGTTCGGCGCCGCGCTCGCGGCCATCCAATTTCTCGGCAGGCCCTTGAGAGGCGTGGCCTTCGGGGCTACGATCAACCTCATCCCTCTCCAGCCGAGACGCGCATGAAGTTGATTATCGCCATCATCCAGCCCAGCCGCCTGGAAGCGGTCAAAGCGGCCTTGACCGAAGTCGAGGTCTTTCGGCTGACGGTCATGGACGTGCAGGGCTTCGGCCGTCAAAAGGGCCATACCGAGGTCTACCGCGGCCACGAGTTCTCGGTCAATCTGCTGCGCAAGGTGCAATTGCAGATCGCCGTCAACGAGGACTTCGTCGAACCGACGATCGAGGCGATCATCAAAGGGGGCCGCAGCGGGGCCGCCGGCGAGATCGGCGACGGCAAGATTTTCGTATTGCCGCTCGACGACTGCATTCGCATCCGCACCGGCGAACGGGGCGAAGAGGCGATTTAGCATCGCCTGCTCAAGTCGGCGGCGTTATCCACGGATGGAACACGGATTTCTGCGTTTGATCGGTGTTCAATCCACGTTCCATCCGTGGCTCAGGTCCACTTCACCGCGCTACTCGGCAGCCGCGCGCGGCATCCAGAGACACAGCAGCATGCCGCCGAAGTAAAGGATCGTCAGCGGCACTGCCATCAGGAAAATGCTGTAAGGGTCCGCCGGCGTCAGCACGGCCGACAGGATGAAGATCACCAACACCGCAATCCGCCATTTTTCAAGGTACGCCTTGAGGCTGAAGACCCCGATCCGTTCCAAGAACAGCATCACCAGCGGCAGTTGAAAGCTCACGCCGAAGCCTAAGGGCAGAAACAACACGAAGCTCAGCCATTCGCTGATGCGCGGCTCGGGATCGAAGCCCAGCCAGCGATTGAAGCCAAATAAGAAATTCAACACGGGCTGAAACACGAACAAATAAGCCAGCGCCGCTCCTGCCAAAAACAGGCCCAGGCTCATCGGCAGGAAACGATAAACGTATTTTTTTTCGTGAGGATAGAGCCCCGCCGCGACGAACGACCAGATTTGATAAAACACCCAGGGGCTGGAGAGGATCACTCCGACCACGAAGCTGGCCTTCATCCAGATCGAAAACGCCTCTTGAGCGCTGAGCGTCGTCGGATTCGTCCGCGGGTCTTCCGCGACGGAATACCAGTGAAAGAGCGGAATCAGCCTGGCCCGCGCGGTGACCGCGCGCACTTTTTTGGGCTTTCCGTCGATCACGACGTCCAACTTTTCCGCATGGTTCGGTCCGTTCGCGGCCGCGGCCAGCTTCTTGTCATGGAACGCCTTTGGCTCGGACCGCTCAAGCTCGCTCAATGCTTGCTGCGGATGAACGTAGCGAATTTCCAGAACCAGGTGTTCGTTTTTAACGAGATGTGCGACTTCGTCGGTCGTGTAATAGACGTCTTCGCCCGCCTTTTCGCGCTCCGCTGCGAATTTCGTGAAATCGTCGATGGACTTGTCTTCGTAGAACACGCCGAGGGCTTCGGACAGCGGCTTTTCAATCAGCTCTACCATCCATCTGCCGACCGAAAAGCCGATCGCGACGCCGATCGCCAGCCCGATCACCGCCTTGAACAACGAAACACGCAACTCTTCGAGGTGTTCCCCGAAGGTCATCGTGGTGTCTTGAAAGAGATCTTCGTCGCGCTTGGCGGGCATGGCCGGCAGGAGGGTGAATGGCCACTTGGGGCGGGATGAGTTTCGGCAGGCTCTGACGATTCGATCATAGCAGGGCCGCCGGCGCGCGACAACGGCGTCCAACAGGGGCGAACGGCGTTGCAATTTCACCCGAAATCGAGATGATGGCGGCGCTTAGACGAAAGGACCGCCCGCCGCCATGCAGCCGCTCTACCCGCTCGAATTCCGCCCGCTGTTGAAACGCTACCTGTGGGGCGGACGCCGGCTTGGCTCCGCGCTCGGCAAGCCGCTGGGCGAAGGCGACGACTACGCCGAGAGCTGGGAAATTTGCGATCATGGCGCCGACCAAAGCGTCGTGGCTGCCGGGCCGCTGGCCGGGGAGACCTTGGGCAGCTTGGTCGCCGAGCGCGGCGCCGAACTGTTGGGGCGACATGCGCCTCAGCCGCGCTTCCCCTTGCTCTTCAAGTTTTTGGATGCTCAAAAAACGCTGTCGGTCCAGGTGCATCCCGACGACGCCCAGGCCGCTCGGCAAACGCCGCCCGACTTGGGCAAGACCGAGGCCTGGGTGATCCTGGCCGCCGAGCCGGGCAGTTTGATCTATGCCGGGCTGAAGCGCGGCTTCGACCGCCGTGCGCTGGAGCGCGAGTTGGCCCGCGGCGCCTGCGAGTTGTGCCTGCACCGCTTCGAACCCAAGCCGGGCGATTGCGTGTTTTTGCCCGCCGGCATGATTCACGCCATCGGCGCCGGGCTGCTCGTGGCCGAAATCCAACAGGCCAGCGATACGACCTTTCGGCTATTCGACTGGAACCGCGTGGGCGCCGACGGCAAGCCGCGGCAGTTGCACCTCAACGACGCGCTTGCAGCGATCGATTACGACCTCGGCCCCGCGGCGCCGCAAGTCCCCCGGCCGACCGACCGGGCCCACGTCAGCCGGTTGGTAAGTTGCGACAAGTTCGTGCTCGATCGCTGGCAATTCCACCAACCGCAACCGGCCGGCGGAGACCGCCGCTGCCATCTGATCGCCGTCTTGTCCGGCCAGGTGCGGGTCGCCGGCGCGGCGGACGATAAGCCTCTGGCGGCAGGCTCGACCGTGTTGCTGCCCGCAGCGCTGGCGCAAGTCGAAATCAAGCCCTTGGGCGAGGCGGTCGTGCTCGACGGCTATCTGCCGTAGCGATAAAACTCGCTGGCCGCCGATCGTCGGCTGGCAGGGCCCTTGAGCCGAGCAGCGGTAAATCTGGCGCCATCGGCGCAGGCCCCCCGATGATCGGCGGAAATGCTTGCTCAGAGGGCATTTACCACACATCTCCCGACGGTCTTTCTTCAAGGGCGTACGAACATCGCGACGATGGATCTGCTAGCAGGCAACGTGCTAGCGAGGGAACATCGTGGACGTTGGATGTTGAACTTCTATCTCCCAGAAGTTTTCTCTACACTAGGCGAGTTTTTTAAGGCGGAACGGGACCGGAATCGTGAGGACACACGCCGTGCGTAACTTTCAACTGCTCGTGCTCGGGACATTGCTCGGCGCCGTGGCAGGCTGCGCCGGCGATCAGACGCTTCGCCAGAAGCTATTCCAGCCGGGACCGTCGCAGTATCAGCGGCAGAAAGCCGAGCGTTTCGATCCCTACACCGAGATGCCCATCGGGGCGCCCGATGATCGGGGAACGGGGCGGCCAACCGATTATCAACAGGCGAATCCCGAGGCCTCCCGAGGCCGCTGGAACGAGTGGGGTTTGCCTCGCTTCGGACATCCCTAACGTCGTAGCTTCGGTCCTGGCGTTTTAGGCCCTCACCGTCTCGAGGCGCCTTGCGGCGCCGAGCGGCTTTTCGAATTTGCCGCGGGCGGCAGCGAACGTAGCGGCAGGGTCTCCTCTCCCGGCGCCGGCTCGACGATCAATTTATAGCCGAGCTTGTTCTCCGGCTTGTTGAATAGGTTCTTCAGACGCTCCAGCGGACTATTGATCGAAGGCCGATCGAAAACATACATCAGCCGATGCTCGTTGTTCGGAGCATGATTGGGCAGGAATTCGTTGATCGCAAAGATCGTCATGTCCTTTTCCAGAAAGATCACTTGCACCAACTGGAAATTCGCGGCGTCCTGTTGCGTTTTGGGCAAGGCCTCCAGCAGCACCTGTCCCTTCCGCAAATCTATCTGGGTGTGGTTCCTGTCGGGCGTCGAAACGCGAATCCAAAATCGCTGCTCCATCTTTTCCGCCGTCGAACCGAATACGAACGGCAGGGGAGCGTCGGCGATCGCCTTCCCCTTCAGGTTTTCGGGCAGGCGCCGTTCGATGATTTGCTTCTCCGGAACTTCGCGGACCTCATAAATCGCTTTTCCGTCGCAAACCCAATGCTCGCCGTTGTTCTTATCCGGCTCGGAATCGACCTGATACATTCCCCGGTCGGGCGCCGCGTAGCTCAATCTTCCCGTCCGCTTGACCGGTTCTTGCGGCTGTCGAGGGTTGAGTTGCAAGCGGTTGTTGAATTCGCTCAAGGTGAAGCTGCACGAGAACGTCTTGACGCCGGCGTTCTTCTCCTCCCACTTCTTGAGCACCAACTGGACGACGGCTTCGTCCTCGGGGCTTAATCGAAAGTAGGGGGCCGCGCGGCGCTCGACGGAGGGGCCGGCGGGTTGCCTGGGGACGGGCACCCCCGGCAGCCGCCGGCTCAGCGACGTTCCGCCCGGCGCCGGGTATTGCCGCGGCCCGGCCGGCTGCTGCCGCTCGGCGGATGGATCGCCGTACGTCGCGGCTTGCCGATTGGGCGCGCGTTGGGCGCTCGCCGGGGTCGCGGCAAAGACGACGGCCGCGATGGCGGCGAAACCAATCCCTATTCGACGATGGCCACAAGGCATCGGAAATCTCCAGCGCACGATTCGTGGCGCCGCGCACAGGCGCGACGAAAGCATTCAGCCTGCCCAGCGAGGGGGAATCGTAGCAAAAAGCCCCCGGCGGACCTAGCTCGGTTCGGCGAGGCGGCTAAGCGGGTAAGAGGGGGCGTAAGTGCGGTCCATGCGGCTGGCCGTGATAGCATCTGCGCCCACTCCGCGGCGGAGAACGGGCCTGCGGCGATCGGCGGTTCGTCCCCGTCACGGAGTGCCGAGGCTACTTAGTAGCTCCGACGCTTCCGCGGCGGAGATGACGCGGCTTGACTTGTTGCGCAAGCCAGCCGCGCGGTAACGTCGAGCGCTTGCGCAGCGAGGGATGGAACGGGCGAAAATCGCGATTTATACGCCTCGTCCGAGACATAAATTGCCAAATGCGACGAACCATGTTCCCCTCCGGCATTTACGTCATTTCGCCGCGGCGGCGGTTTTTATAATTCACGCCCAAAGTCGCCCGCAATTGGGCGCCAAATCACTCCCGAAACGCCCCCTTTTTTACGCGCCGCGGCGAAGCGTCTTGCGGCAAACGCCTGGAATTCTCGGCAAATGCCGCAAGCGACCGGCCGCCGAAATGAAAAAACGCGCGGCGATATAAATAAATCGGCCGAAATATAAATCACGCGATGGCCGTTTGAGGTCATGTAGAGCGGGCGCCGCGCGCCGTGATGGACAAGAGGTCCGTCCTACGGTAGCGGTTGCGGCCCCGTATCGTGGTGCGCACAATGGCGATGCCGCGGCGGAAAAAATGGGTTGCGCCGAGGCTTTGCCATCACTTGACCATTCGCCTCATGGATCGATTCATGCAGGATCTCCGCTGGTTTCTCCTGTTCGGGCTGTTCATTGGCGCCGTCGCTTCGGCCGCCGAGCCAGAGTCGCCGCTGCCCCCCGATGAGGCGGTCAAGAATTTGACATTGCCCGAGGGTTTTCAGGCGACGCTGTTCGCCGGCGAGCCTGACGTGGTGCAACCGATCGCCATGACGTTCGACGACCGCGGCCGGCTGTGGGTCGTGGAGTGCCTGTCGTACCCCGATTGGGACCGCGACCCCAAAGCCCCGGGGCGCGATCGCGTGGTGATCTTCGAGGACGCCGATGGCGACGGCCGCTTCGACCATCGCAAAGTGTTTTGGGACCAGGGCAAGAACCTGAGCGGAATGGAACTCGGCTTCGGCGGCGTGTGGCTCTGCTCGACGCCGAACCTCGTCTTCGTGCCCGACGCCGATGGCGACGACGTGCCGGACGGCGAGCCGCAAATCTTGCTCGATGGCTGGGATCTGAACGCCCGGCACAATGTCTTCAACGGCCTGGCCTGGGGCCCCGACGGTTGGCTGTATGGCTGCAACGGCATCCTCTCGAACTCGAAGATCGGCAAGCCGGGCGCGGCCGACGCCGAGCGGGCGACCATCAACTGCGGGGTCTGGCGATACCATCCGACGCGGCACGTTCAGGAGGCGGTCGCCCACGGCACGACCAATCCCTGGGGTCTCGATTTCGACGAACTCGGCCAAATGTTCATCACCAATTGCGTGATCGAGCATCTGTGGCACGTCGTGCCGGGCGCCCACTTTCAGCGGATGTTCGGCCAGGACATCGACCCCTACTCGTTTGAGTTGATGAAAAGCTGCGTCGACCACATTCATTGGGGCGGCGGGCATTGGACCAGTTCGCGCGGCGGCCAAGGCGAGCACGACAAACCCGGGGGCGGCCATGCTCACAGCGGGGCAATGGTCTATCTCGGCGACAACTGGCCCGACGAATACCGCGGCGGTCTGTATACCTGCAACATTCACGGCACGCGCATCAATCGCGATTTGCTCGAACATCGCGGCTCGGGCTATGTCGCCCGGCACGGCGAAGACGTGTTTTTCATGCACGATCCCTGGTTTCGCGGCTTGGCGGTGAAGTATGGCCCCGACGGCGGCGTTTATGTCGCCGATTGGACCGACAGCGGCGAATGCCACGACTATGAAGACGTCCACCGAACCAGCGGGCGAATCTACAAAATGACTTACGGCCAGCCGAACCGTTTCGCCGCCGATCTCGCGAAGCTCAACGATGCCGAACTGGTCACGCTGCAATTGCACAAGAACGATTGGCGGGCGAGGCATGGCCGGCGGCTATTGCAGGAGCGGGCCGCGACCGGCAAGCTGGCGGCCGGCACGCGCGAAGCCCTCTTCAAGCTGCTCGCCGACGAGCGCGAGGTCACTCGAAAGCTGCGGGCTGTCTGGGCATTGCACGTCACGGGCGGCTTGAGCGACGCCGATTTGGCCAAGCTGCTGGATAGCCCGGAGGAATACGTCCGCGGCTGGGCGATTCAGCTTGCTTTGGAAGACCGCCGGGTCTCGCCCGCGTTGCTCGCCCGATTCGAATCGCTGGCCCAGCGCGACGCTTCGCCCGTCGTGCGGCTCAACCTGGCTTCGGCCATGCAGCGGTTGCCGCTCGACGAGCGGTGGAAATTGGCCGCGGCCTTGGTTGCGCACGGCGAAGACGCCGCCGACGCCAACTTGCCGCTAATGATCTGGTACGCGATCCATCCTTTGTTCGACGCCGACGCGACGCGGGCGTTGGCCCTGTCTCGCGACGTCAAAATACCCTTGATTCGCCAATTCCTGGCCCGCCGCGCCGCTTCGGGGATTCCGACCGACGTCGAAAAGCAGTCGCCCGCGGCGCTCGATCCGGTCGTGCAGGCGCTCAAGCAAGTCGACGAGCCTCAAGTGCAGCTCGACTTGCTCTCGGGAGTCCGCGAGGCGCTCGAAGGACGCCGGCGCGTGCTCGCCCCACACGGCTGGTCCGACGTTTACCGTAACTTGTCGGCGAGCAAAAACCCTGAGGTGCGCGAACAGGCGACGCTGTTGGCCGTGATCTTCGGCGACGCCGAGGGATTTGCGGCGCTGCGCAGGACGCTGATGGATTCCGCTCGCTCGCCCGAGCAACGCCGCACCGCGCTACAAGCCCTGGTCGAGCAGCGCGACGCGGAATCGGCGGCGCTCGCGGAGCGGCTGCTGGCGGAGCCTGCGATGCGAGGGGCGGCGGTGCGGGCCTTGGCGGCCTATGGCGATGAGAAAACGCCGCACATCATTCTTCGCAATTACCAATCATTCTCGGAAGCCGATCGCAACGACGCCGTGTCGGCGCTGGCTTCGCGGCCGGCGTTTGCGCTTGCGCTGCTCGACGCGATCGATCGCGGGCAAATTCCTCGCCGCGACGTTTCGGCCTTCACGATTCGGCAACTGCAAAGCATGAACGACGCTCGCGTCAGCAAGCGGCTGGCCGAGGTCTGGGGCGCGGTCCGCGCGCCGTCGCAGGACAAGGCCGCGACGATCGCCCGGCTCAAGGCGTCGCTTTCGCCCGAGCAGTTGCAGAAAGCCGACCGTTCCGCCGGCCGGGCGTTGTTCGTGCGGCACTGCGCCGCCTGCCACAAGCTGTTCGGAGAAGGGGGCCAGGTCGGCCCCGAGCTGACCGGCTCGCAGCGCACGAACTTGGACTATGTGCTGGAGAACCTAGTCGATCCGAGCGCCATCGTCGCCCGCGACTATCAGATGACCGTGATTCAAACCGAAGACGGCCGCGTTCTCAACGGGATTATCGTGCAGGAGGACGGCGAGGTCGTCGCAATTCAGACCCAGAACGAACGCCTCTCGCTGCCCGTGCGAGAGATCGAGGCCCGCGAGCAATCGAAGCTATCGCTGATGCCCGAGGGGATGGTCGAGAAGCTCAGCCCGGCCGAGTTGCGCGAGTTGGTCGCTTATTTGGCAAGCCCCGAGCAAGTATCGCTGCCGGCGCCCAGCGCCGAATAGCTGGGGCCTTGGCGTCGATCGTACTCTTCAATGCCCGTAGCTCCGCGTGGCTACGATGCAATCTTGGCGAAATACTCGTCCGATCCGATCAGCTCCGCCATGACGTCGAAGTCGGAAGCCCCGGCCTTGAGCTGCGCGGCGAACTGGTTCAGGCCGCCCAGATCGGCGGGGCGATCGAGGAACCGCTCGTAGTAGCTCTCGACCAAGTCCTGCTTGTACTCGGTGCTGGCGAAGATGAAGTCGATCGCTTGCAGCCGAGTGCCGCCGAGTGCGAAGTAGGCGTCGAACGTCGCCCGAGCGGCCGGATCGACGGCGCGATGCAAGGCGTCGTGGAACAGAGCGTCGAGGAAGCCGTCGTTCGTGCCGCCGCCGCGAGTTTGGAAGTATTCGGGCGAACTGGCGATGAACGCGTCCATTTGTTCGAGCGTGCCGCCATGCGACAGGAACAGGCTCAAGAATTCGACGGCCAGCGGATCGGCGTTGCGGTGCAGGTAGAGCTGAAACGCCGCTTGAACCTCGTCCTTGCCGAATTCGTGCGGCAAGGCCAGCGTGATGATGTCGTGGGCCACGTCTTGCCGCGAACGGCCGGCGTCCAACTGCGCGCCCCAGAAGGGCAGCGCCGTGGAATCGACCTGCCGGTCGAACAAGTCTCGATACGTTTCGGTCAAGAACCGTTGGTTGGGCGTGCCTCGCGAGCCATCGGGCAACAGCTCTTCCAGGATTCGCGCCGAGCCGTTGGCGATCGCGGTCGCGCCGTCGTCCGTGATCGTCACGTGGACGGCAAACGCGCCTTCGTCGAGATAGACGTGCGAGCCGACGACCGTATAGGCGCCGCCAGGCGATTGCACGATGTGGCCAGCCGAAGTCGTGCCGTCGCCCCAGCTCACGATCGCCTGGAACTCGTCGACCGGGTCCGCCCCGCCGTCGTGAGTGAAGGTGGCGAGCACCGCGTTCGTCGCGCTGCGCTCGAAACCGTTGACCGATGGGTTCGACGTCACGACGATCGGCGACTCGGATACATTCGCGACGCTGTCGACCGTGACCGAGGACGCCGTTTCGTGCGAGACGACGACCACGATCGGGTAGCTCCCATCCTTGGCATAGGTATGGCTGCCGGCGACGGTAAACGACTGGCCCGTCAGCGAGATGGCGCCTGGCGTCGTCGCGCCGTCGCCCCAGTCGATGCTGGCCGAGTAGTCGCCAAGGGTCTCGGCGCCCGCCGGATCGGTGAACGTGGCCACGGTTTGGTTGCCGCTCGAAACGTGTTCGACCGCGCTGACGGTGAACCCACCCGTCGCGCTGACCGGCAGATCGGCGACGGTGATCGTCGCCGAACCGGTTCCGGTGATCGCCAAGGGGCCGCCCGGATCGTCGATCACGGTGACGATGACGTGCTTCGGCCCTTCTTCGGCGTAGATATGGCTGCCCAAAACCGACAGATTGCCCGCCGAATCGACCACGGTTCCGGCGGTCGTCGCGCCGTCGCCCCAGTCGATCGTGGCGGCGTATTCCGCGGGCGGCTCGTCGCCTCCCTCTTCATCGTCCCCGAACGGCTCCGTTCCGCCGGTATCGACGAACGTGGCGACCGTGCCGCTGAACGCGACCGATTCGCTGGCTTGGAAGGTCAAGGCGGTGACGTTCAACGGGGCGTTGGCGATATTGGCGACGCCGATCGCATCGGCCGATGCCGTGTCGGGCGTGTCTTCCTCAAGAGTCGTATCGACTTGGTAACTGCCTTCTTCGAGATAAGCGTGCGAGCCGCTGATGGTGAACGTTCCGTTGCCGCCGGTGATCGTGCCGGCGGTGACCGCGCCGTCGCCCCAGTCAATGCTGGCAGTGAAGTCGCCGGCCGGGGCGCCCGCGTAGGAGTCGGAGAAGATCGCCACGACGCCGTTGAAGGTCTGACCTTCGGTCGAGGCCAAGGTGGCGCCAGTCCCTTCGAGGCCATCGGCGTCAGACACGACGGCCGTGCTGACGATCGTCGCACGCAGCGCGCTCGGCGAATCGTCCGCGAAGCTCGCCAGGACGGTGAATGTGCCTTCGTCGCTATACAAGTGATCGCCGCTGATCGTGAACGTGCCGGCGCCGCCGCTGACCGTGCCGGCCGTCGTCGTGCCGTCGCCCCAGTCGATCGTCGCCGAGAAATCGCCGGCGGTTTGCCCGATAAAATTGTCGGTAAATGCGGCGACCGATCCCGAGAAGGTCGTTCCCTCGGTCGGGGTAATGGTTTGCGGAATCAACGTGCCGGAGTCGCCCTCGGCGACAATGGCCGTGCTGGTGATCGTCGCGCTCAAGACGCTCGGCGGGTCGTCGGCGAAGCTCGCCAGGACCGTGAACGTGCCTTCGTCACTGTACGTGTGATCGCCGCTGATCGTGAATGTGCCGGCGCCGCCGCTTACCGTGCCGGCGGTCGTCGCGCCGTCGCCCCAATCGATCGTCGCCGAGAAATCGTCGGCCGTTTGCAAGGTATTGTTATCGGTGAACGTCGCGAC
>DATNEC010000357.1:0-20721 GCA_035606815.1 Pirellulales bacterium | reverse complement strand
CGCTACGTGTTCCTGCACATGAGGGCCTTTCAAGGGCGTTCTTACTTCCGGGTCTTTTGTCGTTTCCCGAACGGGCGGCCGCAGCTTGAGGAGTACCTTCGAGAGCTCGATGCCGATGGGATTGACTGGAGGGCCTCGGCCCAGCACGGCAGCATCGCACTCAAGCCCGGTGCGCCTGAACTACCGACGGGGACGGAAGTCGCGCTGCTGCAATTCCTGATCGCGCTCGATACGAACCTCCAACTGGTCCCAACGTCGATAGTCGAATCGGTCCGTCTGTTGGTTTTCAAGAGCGCCGACGGAATCGCAGACCCGAACACCAACCTGGGGAATGGCGTGAACGCCGCCAAGTACACCCTCAAGCGACGCCTCGCGCTGGCGGATGGCGGGATGCAGCGCGGCGGCTTAAGCCGCGAGCCCGACGACCTTCCCGTCTATCGAGTGCTATTCGAGAACGAAACCGCCCGAGACTGGGGATCGCGCGGCCGGTACTTCCAACTGGCGGCCGATTGCCGCTCCTGCCACTCGGGGTCCGGACAAGCGGGCGTCCAAATGATCGGTTCGGTGGTCAATACCGCCAGCGTTGATTCTGGCGCCGCGTTGGGCATCTCCCACGCTCTTTCCGCGGGCGACCCCAGCCCCCATCCCGCACGCACGGTGAAATGGAAGACTGCCGAAGAAACCTACCGACGCCGGCTCGAATTCCTGGAAAGGTGACGTCGGGCCGACTTACGCTTGAGTTCGTAGATCTTGCCTCGGACCGACCTGACAATCCGTCACGCAGAATCCTGGTCGATCGCCAGCGCGGTTCGGTCAGGTCGCCCCGCGGCGTGGAGGACCGCCCAGGGAAGCCTGCGGCAGGGCGCAGGACATCCGCGAGCAAGCGGCCGCGGTGAGCGATGGCTCGTCCCCCAACGACACCCTGCTTTTCCGGCGATCCATACATGGAACGCCGAGGGACTCTGAGGGTTCATCACGGCCTGCATAACTTCATCAGGCACCTTTCGGCCGGCGGCAGCACATCAGTCAGCCAGCGCCCCTTTGCGACGACAAATCGCTCTCGGCACTGTTACCTAAACTGTTACCTAAATCGCGTCGCGGGCCGTTTTTCTCGGGAGATCAACCATCGTAATCCCCGAGAAAAACGCACAATTGGCGGTTGACGGAAGGGCAAGCAGAGGGTACAAAACGACTCTTAATCAGAGGGTTGAAGGTTCAAGTCCTTCAGGGGGCACTTTGAAAAAGCCTCGGGGAAAACCGGGGCTTCGCCCCTGTGTTCCGTCGCGCCATGCCCGAGACTGAGACCTGGACGATCGGACGGCTGCTGCAGTGGACGACCGGCTATTTGAAGGAGCGCGGCGCCGATAGCCCGCGGCTCGACGCCGAAGTGCTGCTGGCCGAGGCGCTCGGCTGCCGGCGCATCGAGTTGTATACCGCGTTCGGCGACGTTCCGGAAGAAGCCATGCGGACGGCTTTTCGCGAGTTGGTCCGCCGCCGGGCCGAAGGCGCTCCGGTGGCGTATCTCGTCGGCCGGCGCGAGTTCTATTCGCTCTCGTTCCGCGTCACGCCCGACGTGCTGATTCCGCGGCCCGAAACCGAGTTCCTCGTGGTCCGACTGCTCGATCTGGCCGAACGTCAAACGCCGGCGGGCGAGCATTGGCAAATCGCCGACGTCGGCGCCGGCAGCGGCGTCATCGCCATCTGCGCCGCGAAGCGGTTGGAAAGCAGCCGCGTGACGGCGCTCGATATCAGTCCGGCGGCCTTGGAGGTGGCGCGGACGAATGCAGCCGAGCACGCGCTCGGCGAACGCATCGAATTCATCGAGAGCGATTTGTTTTCGGCCGTGCCCGCCGAGCGGCGGTTCGACTTCATCGTCTCGAACCCGCCCTACGTCGCCGAAGGCGAAATGGCCGGACTCGAGCGCGACGTCCGCGATTACGAGCCGCATTTGGCGCTGGTCGCCGGGCCGCGCGGCACGGAGGTCATCGAGCTACTGATTGGCGAAGCCGCCGAGCGGCTTGTGCTTGGCGGTTGGCTGTTGAGCGAGATCAGCCCCCAACTCGACGCGGCCGTTCGCGGGCTCGTCGCCGCCGACGATCGTTTCGAACTTTTCCCGACCATCAAGGATCTGGCCGGACTGCCTCGCGTGGTCCAAGCCCGCCGCAAACCCTGACATCTACTCAGTCCTAACTCTCTACTCCCTACTCCCACATGGACGTCTTCCGAATCCAAGGCGGGATTCCTCTGCGGGGCGAAGTCGCCGCCGGCGGCTCGAAAAACGCCGCCCTGCCGATCATGGCCGCCAGCATTCTGGCTGGCGCGCCCGTCTGGCTCTCCGGCGTTCCGAAGGTGGTCGACGTCGACACGCTGTCGCTGGTGCTGGGGCATCTCGGCGTCGAGGTCAAACCCCAACTCGATGGCCGGACGAAGCTTGAAACCGTCGACCCGCGGCCGACGCGCGCCGATGACGAGCTAGTCCGCCGCATGCGCGCCAGCTTCTGCGTGCTGGGTCCGCTCTTGGCGCGGCGCGGCCGGGCGGTCGTCGCGTTGCCCGGCGGCTGCAATATCGGAGATAGGCCGGTCGATTTGCACCTCAAGGGGCTTGAGGCCCTGGGGGCGAAGATCCGAGTCGAGCACGGCTATGTCGTCGCGGAAGCGCGCCGGCTTGTCGGCGCCCACGTTCATCTGAGCGGGCCGCGCGGCCCGACGGTGACCGGAACCGCCAACGTGCTCAGCGCCGCCGTTTTGGCGCGAGGGCGGACCACGATCACCGGCGCCGCCAGCGAGCCCGAAGTAGTCGACCTGGGCCGCTTTCTGATCGCCCTAGGAGCGAAGATCGCGGGCCTCGGCACGCAGACGCTCGTCATCGATGGCTGCGGCGAATTGGGCGGCGCCAGCTATCGCATAATCCCCGATCGCATCGAGACGGCCACGCTGCTGTTGGCCGCGGCGATCACCGGCGGCGAGGCGACGATCGCAGGCGCGAACCCGCGGCATCTCGCACAAGTGTTCGTCCATCTGCGTCGGGCCGGCGCCGAGCTGGCGATCTCGGGCGATCGGATCTCGCTCGCCTGCCGAAATCGGCCCAAGCCGACCCGGCTCACGGCGCTGCCTTATCCGGGCATCCCGACCGATCTACAACCGCAATGGATGGCGTGGATGACATTGGCGTCGGGTTCGACCATGCTTCGCGATTGCGTGTTCAGCGACCGGTTCTCGCATGTTGCGGAGCTCGAGCGGCTCGGCGCGCGCATCGAGCGCGCCGGCGAGACGGCAATCGTTTCGGGCGTCGAGCGATTGCGCGGCGCGTGCGTGACGGCTTCCGACCTGCGAGCCGGCGCCGGGTTGCTGCTCGCAGGACTGGCTGCCGAAGGCCAGACCGTCGTGCGGCGCGTCGATCACGTCGACCGAGGCTACGAGCGGCTGGAGCAAAAGCTTCGGGCGCTCGGAGCACGCATCGAGCGGTTGGCCGAACCAGAATTTCCACCCAGTCTTCCGCACTTGCCTAGTCCTTCGGGCGCGGTCCGAATCGCTTGAATGTCAGCCCTCAAACGGAGGGTTTTTCGCAGTTCGTAGGAGCGGCGAAGAACCGGGTAAAAAATTTCCGCAAAAAAATGCTTGCATGATCGCGAGCGACCGCTATAATGCACTCGTCGCCTTCGGGCGGCAAAATCTTGGCCGCTAGGTTCCTGCCCCGCCTAGCGGCCTTTTTCATGCGCGGCGCGCCAGTTAAGGGCCGCTAGTTGATGATCCACGGCGCAGGGCTCTCGCCCGAATCCGCATCGCGGCGATGCCACTCGCGGCGCAATTCGCCGAGCCCGTAAGCACAAAGCTCGAAGTCGTGACTGAGCCGTTCAAGCACCCCGTTCTCACGGGCGTCTTGCTCGGTCGGGATCGTGCTGGCGATGTGGTAGGCCCGCTTGCCCTGTTCGCAGTAGTCGACGAAATAGTCGAGCCGCGGTTGTTTTTGCAACCGCCGCAAGGCTTCCGGATAAAGGCCGGTCCAAAACAGCGTGAAGTCGCCGATGTGGCGGTGGACCTCTCGCCGGGCATCGCCCATGCGGGCCTCGGCCTCGACGAGCATTTCGCCAACCTCTTGCAGGGGCCGGCCCGCCGGATTCCGGACCTTATAGATCGCGTCGCAATGAATGAATCGCGCCAGCAAGGCGGCGATGTAGTCCACAAGCGCCGGGTCGGCGATCCCCAACCGAGTCTCGAACGTGAACTCGGCCAAGCCCGAAAAAAAGCGATAAAGCGATACCTGGGAATGCTTTCGATCCATATATCCTGGCCTCCCGGTCCTTGAACCCCTGTTGGGCCGCAAGGACGAACCGTATCCATCGGATCAGGAGGATGCCTCTACATGTATTTATCGGCGCCTCCCATGCAAGTTTATGCCCCGTTCCGGAGTAGGGTCAAGGAGACGGGATAAAGGGGCAGTTTGGGCAATCTGTTGAGGCCAGAAAATGGCCGTTTGGATGGCTTTTTCCGACTGCAAGTCGTCCCCCATACGTAGAGGACACCTCCGGCGTCATCTCCGCCGCGGAGTGAGCGGAGCTACCGCCGAGAGGAGCCGCACGAAAGAAGTCGCCTTGCCTCTGGGCTTCACGCCCCGCTATCATCCCGCCGCTTGTGCATATTCCTGGGAGACGCTCTACGGATGGACGGCCCTCTACGCATCACCGACTTGGCGCCGCGAAAAAACGCGACGTTCGCCGGGCTGATGCTGGCCGGCTTGCTTGCGGTCGGCGCCCTGGAGGCGCTGTATGCGTGGATGCCGCAGTTGGCGCCGATGACGACCGACGGCCGCGTGGCCGCGCTGGATCTGGAGGGAGAGGGCAGCCTGGCCGTCTGGTTTTCGACTGCGACGCTCGAAATGGCCGCCCTCACGTCGTTATTGGTCCATGCCGTCCGGCGCAACACGCCCGGCGCCGGGCGGGCGCGTATTTGGCTGTTCGCCGCGGCAGCCTGGCTCGTGATGAGCATCGATGAATGTGCGAGCCTGCACGAAGCGTTCAAAGAGCTGATGTCGCATGCCACCGGCCACCGCATTCTTGGCGACGGCACGATCTGGTGGGCCGGCGGTTACGCGATCGCATTGTCGCTGTTGGGACTGGGGCTGCTGCGAGCCGTCTGGCCCTGTCGTTCGGCGATCGCCGCCTTGTTTTCGACCGCCGCGTTCTACGCCACCGCGGTGGCCGCCGAAATGGCGTTCATCCTGCCTCGCAAGAACGAGCCGGAGGTGATGGTCGAAGAGGGCTGCGAAATGGTCGGCAATCTATGTTTGCTGCTGTCGATGGGGCTATCCGCCCGTCATGCAGTGCTGGCCTATGAAGCGGCCGCGGCGAAGAAAACCGGCGCAGCCGATTGCGAGCGAATCGCCGCTTTCCAGCGGGCCGCCTGAATTCTTGCTCCCCGCATGTAACCGCCGAGCGCGGCCAGACCACGGACGCGCTTCGAGGTCCGACCGGGGAATCAATTTAGTTGGGCCGCTTGTCCGCTTGCGATAGAATGAAACCGTCGTGCGCCGGCGGCCTCGTCCTCGCACCGCGCGACGCGCACGACCCAAGGCCGGGAAGAGTCGTCGCAGAAAGGATGCGGTCCATGACCGTTCGCAGCGACACGACAACATGCGCCGAAACGCAAGCCGTCTGCGCCCAACGGCGCCGGCGATGGTTATTGTCTGCGGCGCTTGCGGCGTGTTGCGCGCTGCCGTGGGCCGTGGCGATAGCGAGCGCGGCCGATCTGCGCGAAGCCGATCAACTCTTCCGTACGGGCAAATACGCGGAGTGCGTCGAAGCCGCGCAGAAGGCCGCGGCCGCCGGCGAATTCAGCGAGAATTGGCCGCTGTTGAAGCTCAAGTCCGAATTGGCGCTGGGTCGCTATCCCGACGCGCTAAAAACGCTCGATGCCGCGCTGACAAGCTTTCGATTCAGCATTCAACTGCGTTGGCGGGGGCGCGAGGTCTGCCGCTACAACGGCCAAGCGGAGCGGGCCCAGAAATTGCTCGACGAGATCGGAGCGATGGCGCGCCAGTCGCCCTTGCAATTCCGCGAGCCGGCCAGCCAGGTGCTGCTCGGACGTTTCTTCCTGGCGCAGGGCGTCGATCCGAAACAGGTGCTCGACAAGCTCTACAACGAAGTCAAGAAGCGCGAGCCGAACGACGCCGCCGCCTATCTGGCCAGCGGCGATTTGGCGCTGGAAAAACAAGACTACGCGTTGGCGGCCGAAGCCTTCGAGCAGGCGATCAAGCTCGACGGCGGCGATCCCGACGCGCATTTCGGCCTGGCGCAGGCCTTCGCCGCCAGCGAGCGCGAGAAGGCGCAGGCGCCCTTGAAGGCCGCGCTGTCGATCAACTCCAACTACGTCGACGGCCTGCTGTTCCTGGTCGACGATCAGATCGATTCCGAACGTTACGACGAGGCGGCGCAAATGCTCCAGCGCGTCGCGACGATCAACCCCGAACATCCCCGCGCCTTGGCCTATCGCGCCGTACTGGCGCACTTGAGAAACGAGCCGGAGCGAGAGGCCGAGTGTTATCGGGCGGCGCTGCGCTGGTGGCCGGCGAACCCGGAGGTCGATCACCTGATCGGCGTGAAGCTGTCTCAAAAATACCGCTTTGCCGAAGGCGCCAAGCGCCAGCGCCAGGCGCTCGCGCTGGCCCCCGAGTTCCTGCCCGCCAAGATGCAGCTTGCGCAGGACTTGTTGCGGCTGGGCGACGAAGAAGAAGGTTGGCGCTTGGCCGACGAAGTGTACGACCAGGACGGCTACAACGTGGTGGCGCACAATCTGGTCGAGCTTGAGGACAGCATCGGCAAGTTTCGCACGCTCGAAGGCGACGGCTTTCTCGTCCGCATGGACCCGCGCGAGGCGGCGATTTACGGCCCGCGGGTCGTCGCGCTGCTAGAGCGGGCCAAGCAAACGCTGTGCGCGAAGTACGAGGTCAAGATCGACGAGCCGGTGATTGTGGAATTGTTTCCTCGCCAGCAGGATTTCGCAATCCGCACGTTCGGCTTGCCCGGCGGCGCGGGGTTTCTGGGGGTCTGCTTCGGCCGCGTGATTACGGCGAACAGCCCGGCGTCGCAAGGGGAAACGCCCGCGAATTGGCAGGCGACGCTGTGGCACGAATTCTGCCATGTCGTCACGCTGCACAAGACCAACAACAAAATGCCGCGTTGGTTGAGCGAAGGCATCTCGGTCTACGAAGAGCGGCAAGCCGATCCGACCTGGGGGCAAACGATCAACCCGCGCTACCGCGACATGATGTTGGGCGACGAGCTGACGCCCGTCAGCCGATTGAGCGGGGCCTTTCTGCATCCGCCCACCGCGCAACATTTGCAATTCGCCTACTACGAATCTTCGCTGGTCGTCGAGCACCTGGTCGAAAAACACGGCCTGGAAACGCTCAAGCGAGTGCTCGTCGATTTGGGCGTCGGCATGCCCATCAACGACGCCCTGGCTCGCCATACGGGTTCGCTCGCAGCGCTCGACGAGGAATTCGCCGAGTTCGCCCGGAAACGCGCTAGTGAAATGGCGCCGGCGGCCGATTGGTCGGAGCCTGAGTTGCCGCCGGCCGCCGACGCCGAGCAACTCGCCGCGTGGACCAAAGAGCATCCCAAGAACTATCGAGCTCTCGGACGACTGGCCAAGCAACTGCTGGCCGACGAAAAATGGGCCGAAGCGAAGGCGCCGCTGGAAACGATGATCGAGCTCTATCCGGAAGATAGCGGCGCCGGCAATCCCTATGCGATGCTCGCCGCCGTCCACCGCGAGTTGGACCAAGCCGTCGAGGAACGAGCGGCATTGGAAAAACTGGCCGGCATGTCGGCCGACGAGGCCGCCGCGCTCGGGCGATTGCTGGATCTTGCGTCGCAGGCCGAAGATTGGGCGGCGGTGATAAAACATGGAACGCGAATGTTGGCCGTCAATCCGCTGCTGAAGGCGCCGCACCGCCACTTGGCCGACGCCGCGGAGCGCACCGGCGACGACGCGCTGGCGATCGAGTCTTGCCGGGCGCTCGTGCAGCTCGAACCGATCGATCCGGCGGAACTGCACTATCGGCTGGCGACGCTGCTGCACCGTACCGGCGATCTCGCCGGCGCCAAGCGGCAAGCGCTCGAAGCCCTGGAAGAAGCGCCGCGCTATCGCGCGGCCCAGCGCGAATTGCTGGCCATCGTTCGCGAAATGGAGGAAAAACCTTGAAACGCCGCCTTGCTTTGCTGCTGATGCTGTCGCTCTTGACCGTGTTGATCGGCACGGCCGCCCTGGCGCAGCGCGGCCGTTTCGGCGGCCGGCGCTTCCAGCGCGAAGAAGGCGACCGCAACGGCGTGCCGGTCTGGGAAAACGAGACGCCTTTCCAGCAGGACGTGTTCACGTTCGTGCGCGTGCGATACACTTCGGGCGGCGGCGGCTGGGGCTGGGAAAAGTGGCGGGTCGATTACCCCGACAGCGACTTGAATTTCTCCTTCCGCCTGCACGAGTTGACTTCGTTGGAGGTCGATCCCAACGGCAAGGTGCTCGATTTGACCGACGAGGCGCTGCTCGATTATCCGTTCATCTACTTGATCGAGCCGGGCCACATGGCGCTCACGGAGGAAGAGGTCGCCGGGCTGCGGCGCTATCTGCTCAACGGCGGCTTTTTGATGGTCGACGATTTTTGGGGCGAAGACGAATGGTTCGTCTTCCACCAAAACCTCAAGCGGGTCTTTCCGGACAAAGAGCCGGTCGAACTGCCGCTGGAGCACGAAATCTTCCATTGCGTCTACGATCTCAAGAAAAAGCCGCAAGTTCCCAGCATTCATGGATACTGGGGCGGCCGGACCTATGAGCGCTGGGACGCCCAAGAGCCGCACTACCGGGCGCTGTTCGACGACAAGGGACGGATGATGGCCATCATCTGCCACAACACCGATCTGGGCGACGGCTGGGAGCGCGAAGGAGAAGACTCAGGGTATTTCCACGAGTTCTCCGAAAAATGGTCCTACCCGTTGGGCATCAACATCGTGACCTATGCCATGACGCACTGAATCCTCGAACTCGCGAATCACGACTCTCGAATCGCAACGCACAACACCGCGGAGCAACCCCTAGTGGCAACTGAAGTCGACGCCTATGAAGCGGAACGGGAAATCGTCGAACAAATTCGCGCCAGCCGCCGGAGGATCGGCGCCGAACTCTCGAAGGTCATCGTCGGCCAGAAGGAGGTGGTCGAACAACTGTTGATCAGCCTGTTCGCCGGCGGGCATTGTCTCATCACCGGGGCGCCAGGATTGGCGAAGACTCTGCTGGTGCGGTCGATCGCGCAGATTTTCCACCTTAAGTTCCAGCGGATTCAATTCACCCCCGACCTGATGCCGGCCGACATCACGGGCGCCGAGATCCTGGAACAATCGCACGATGGCCATCGCAAGCTGCAATTCGTCAAGGGGCCGATCTTCGCCAACGTGATTCTGGCCGACGAAATCAACCGCACGCCCCCCAAGACCCAAGCCGCACTGCTGGAAGCGATGCAAGAGCACCAGGTGACGGCCGGCGGGGTGCGCTACGTCTTGGAAGAGCCGTTCTTCGTGCTGGCCACGCAGAACCCGATCGAGATGGAAGGCACCTATCCGCTGCCCGAGGCGCAGCTCGACCGGTTCATGTTCAACGTCGAGATCGACTACCTGGGCGAAGACGACGAAGTGGCCGTCGTGATGCAAACCACCTCGCGGCGCGCCGAACCGATCGAGCCGCTATTTACCGGCGACGACGTGCGAAACTTTCATGAGGTCGTGCGCAAGACGCCGGTGGCGGAAGAACTGGTGCGATACGCCGTGCGCCTGGCGGCGGCCAGCCGCCCGGGACAGACCGGCTCGCCCGACTTCATCAACCAATGGGTAAGCTGGGGCGCCGGGCTGCGTGCGGCGCAGTACTTGGTATTGGGCGCCAAGGTCCGCGCGCTGTTCGAAAACCGCGCGCATGTGATCGTCGATGATATCCGCGCGCTGGCGCCTGCCACGCTGCGGCATCGCATTCTCGTCGGTTATCGCGCCGAGGCCGAGGGCGTTTCCGTCGAACAGGTGATCGACCGACTTTTGGAGACCGTTCCGTTTTAGATTTCAAAGTCGCCAGCCGACATGAATTCCAAACTTGCAATTGTCGAAGAAGAGGCCGATGAAAGCGTCAATCCAAAATCCAAAATCCAAAGTCGAAAATGAAGGACGCGCAGCGTTCGTCGACCCGGCCGCGCTGATGCGCATCAAGAGCCTCGAACTGCGGGCCAAGATCGTCGTCGAAGGTTTTTTCAACGGCCTGCATCGCAGCCCCTTTCACGGCTTTTCGGTCGAATTCAGCGAATATCGGCAGTACACGCCCGGCGACGACTTGCGGTATCTCGATTGGCGGCTGTTCGGCCGCAGCGACCGTTATTACATCAAGCGATTCGAGGACGAGACGAACCTTCGCTGTCATCTGCTCCTCGACATGAGCCGATCGATGGGCTTCGGCTCGCTGGCCTACGATAAGGCCGAGTACGCCAAGACGGCGGCCGCCACGTTCGCCTATTTTCTTTCGATCCAGCGAGACGCCGTGGGCCTGGTCACGTTCGACGAACAGATTCAAGAGTATCTGCCGGCCCGCTTCCGCCAGGGGCACATGCACCGCGTGATGCTCTGCCTCGAGCGCTCGCTGGCCGGCACGGCGACGGACCTGGGGCCGCCGCTGGAGCAGATCGCCAAAACAGCCTCGAAGCGCGGCCTGATCGTGCTGATTTCCGACCTGCTCGCGCCGATCGGCGCCCTGGAAACGCAACTGGGCTATCTGCGCTCCCGCGGGCATGAAGTCGTCGTGTTGCGCGTCCTCGACCCGGCGGAAATCGATTTTCGCTTCGACGAGGCGGCTGTGTTCCAGGATCTGGAGTCAGGCCGCGAAATCTACGTCGATCCACTCTCGGCCCGCGAGCGCTATCTGGAGCGATTTGCACGGCATGCGGCCGAGATCGCCGCCGCGTGCAATCGCTTGGGGATTGATTACTACCCGCTTTCCACTGCTCAACCTCTCGAACTGGCGCTGTTCGACTTCTTGCATTCGCGCCTGCGCCGCGGTCGGCGGACGACGCGCGCGAGCGCGCGCCAAGGCGCCGGGCCGCGGCGGTCGCGCGCCGGCATTCATCCGAAGGCCGGCGCCCTCCGCTCGCCAGGAGGCCGCTGATGGGGTTGCTCGCGCCGCTGTACCTTGCCGGGCTGGCGGCCCTTTCGTTGCCAATTCTGTTTCATCTGATCCGCCGCACGCCGCGCGGACGCCAGACGTTCGGCTCGCTGATGTTTTTGGCCCCTTCGCCGCCGCGGCTTTCGCGCCGCAGCCGGCTCGATCAATGGCTGCTGCTCTTATTGCGCGCGGCGGCGCTGGCGCTATTGGCGATGGCTTTTGCCCGGCCGTTTCTGCGCGAGACGGCCGTGTTGCCATTCGATGGCTTGGCCAGTCGCCGCGTGGCGATCTTGGTCGACGCCAGCGCCAGCATGCGGCGCGGCGATCTCTGGCGGCAAGCGGTCGCCAAGGTCGAAGAGACGCTCCTCGATCTCGGCCCGCGCGACGACGCGGCGCTGTTGGTCTTCGACGACCGCGTGCGGACGGTCGTCGAGTTCGCCAAAGAATCGGAGCCGGCCGTCGATAAGGCCGATCTTGTGCGGCGGCAACTGCAAACCGTTGCGCCGAGTTGGCGCTCGACCGACCTGGGGGCGGCTTTGGTCGCGGCGGCGAACGAGTTGGGGGCCGACGAAAGCGCCGCCGCGGCGGAGCCGCAATTGGTGCTCGTCTCCGATCTGCAGCGCGGCGGCCGGACCGACGCTTTGCAAGGCTACGAGTGGCCGGCCAATGTGCCGGTCGTCGTGCATCGGCTGTCGCCCGAGCGGCCCACGAACGCGACCGTGCAACTCCTGCTCGACGAAACGCAGCCTGAGGGCGAGGCGCCGCGCATGCGCGTCACGAACGCGGCGAATTCGACGGGGGAGGAATTCGTGGTCCGTTGGGCGAGCGGCGAAAAGCGGCCGCCGGGCGAAGTCGCCGGTTCAGCTCACGTCCAGGCCGAGGTTCCGGTCTACGTCCCGACTGGCCAAAGTCGCGTGGTTCGACTCCAGCACCCCGACGCGACGCAATCGGCAGACCGGGTCGTGTTGGGCGGCGACGACGCCGAATTCGACAACATCCATTACGTCGTGCCGCCGCGGGCCGAAGAAATCAGGCTGGCCTACGTCGGCGACGAGGCGGCCGACGATCAGCAGGCGCTGCGATACTACCTCGAACTGGCCCTGGCCGGCGATGCGCTGCGCAAAGTCGAAGTGCAATCGCACGCGGCCGACAAACCGCTGGCATTTTCCGCGGACGCTCGTCCGAAGCTGGTCGTCGTCGCACAAGCCGTCGCCGAGCCCCTGGGCGATTCATTGGCCCGCTATCTCGACGGCGGCGGCACGTTGCTGGCCGTGTTGCGAGACCGGCCGATGGCCCAATCGTTGCAGGCCCTCTTCGACGATCTGGAGTTCAGCGACGAGACGACCGTAGAGGACAACCGTAGGACGGACCTCCTGCCCGCCGCCGGCACACAGACCGACCAGAAGTCCGTCCTACCATCGGAGAACTATCAAATGCTGGGCGAAGTCGATTTCGCCCATCCGCTGTTCGCTCCGTTCGCGGAGCCGCGCTACAGCGATTTTACCAAGGTCCATTTTTGGAGGCATCGCCCGGTGAGTCTGCGCGAGCCGTCGCAGACGCGCGTCGCGGCGAAGTTCGATAATGGAGATCCGGCGATTTTGGAGCGCTCGGTCGGCGCCGGCCGGGCGATCCTGCTGACCAGCGGTTGGCATCCGCACGACAGCCAGTTGGCGCTGTCGAGCAAGTTCGTGCCGCTGATCCACGGCATTCTGGATCGGGCCTGCGGCCGCCGCTTGGAAACGGCCCATCTCACGGTCGGCCAGTCCGCCGCGCTGGCCGCAAGTTCGGTCGCAATCGCGGTCGAAAAGCCCGATGGAACCCGCATCGCGTTGCCCACCGGCGCCGAAGCGTTCGACGGCGCCGATCTGCCGGGCCTGTATCGAGTGCGGCTCGGCGACGAGGAATTCCGCTTCGCGGTCAACGTCGCCGGCACCGAAAGCAACACGGCCCCGCTGGAACTGGAGCAATTGGAACAACTGGGGGTCCGTTTGAACCAACGACGATCGCGCGCCGAGCGCGCGGCGCTCGTGCGTCAACAACGCGACATTGAATTGGAAGGCCGTCAAAAAGTCTGGCGTTGGGCGATCGTCGCTGCGTTGGCGGTGTTGATGCTCGAAATCTGGCTTTCCGGACGCAACGCGCGACACATCCGTCACACCACCGAGGCCCTCGCATGATCGAGCAGCGACTGTTGCAGCAGTTGGAAAAAGTGGCGCGGAGATTCCGCAAGCTTCGCTTTTGGCAAAGCTTGTCGATCGCCTGGTTGGCGGCAGCCGGCGTCGGCGCGTGCGCCTTCGCGGCGAATTGGGCGCCCGACTGGCGGCCGAGCCGCGCCGCGGCCCTCGTCGCCGGATTCGGCCTGCTCGCCGTGATCGGCTGCCTGACGCTCGCGCTGGCGTCGGCCCGCGACTACCACTGGGTGGCGAAGCGAGTCGAGGCCGGCTATCCCGATTTGCGGTCGTGCCTGCTGACGGCGATCGAGCAGCGGCCCGAACTGCCGCAAGAACGGTTTGGCTTCTTGCAGGACCGCGTAATCCGCCAGGCGCTGCATCACGCTTATCAACATGCCTGGCAGCGCATCGTTCCGCCGCGGCGAATCGCCGCCGCCGTGCTGGCCAACGCCGCGACGTTGGGACTCTTGATCGCGGTGCTGGCCGGGCTGTCGTTGCAAGGCTCGGCACGCGCGAAGGCGTCCGCCGCGACATCGGGCGCCGGGGGGCCGGCGGACGGGCGACTGTCGATCGTCGTCGAGCCGGGCGATACGGAGGTGGAGCGCGGCGCCAGCCTGCTCGTGCTGGCGCGCTATCAAGGAACGCAGCCTGCGGATGCAACGCTCGTCTACAGCGCGGCGAGCGATTCAGCATCAAGCGACGAGTCGAACCGGCTGGCGATGTCCAAGAGTCTCGACGATCCCGTGTTTGGCGGCCGGATTTCGGCGGTCGAAGCGCCGCTCGATTACCACGTCGAATTGGCCGATCGCAAGACCGAAACGTTTCATGTCGCGGTTTTCGAGTATCCCAAGCTCGTGCGGGCCGACGCCAAACTGGTTTATCCCGCCTACGCCGCGCTGGAGGAACGGCTGATTCAAGACGTGCGGACGATCTCGGCGCCCGAAGGGACCGAGCTGACCCTGATCTGCCGGTTGAACAAGCCGGTCGCCTCGGCGACGCTCACGGAAAAAGAGGGCGAGCCGCTCGCGCTCGCCGCCACGGAAGGCGAGCCTCGCGTCTATCAAGCGACCTTTCGCTGCGACCGCTCGCGCCGCTTCGCCTTGCAACTGGTCGACGACCGGGGCCGGCGAAACAAGATTCCGGCCGATTTCGCGGTCAACTTGCTGCCGAATCGGCCACCCGACTTGAAGCTGGTCTTTCCGGGGCGCGACGTCGAAGTCTCGCCGCTCGAAGAAGCCGACGTGGCGGCGACGGCGCGGGACGACTTCGGATTGAAGCGCTATGGGGTGAGCTATGCACTGGCCGGCGCCGAACCGACGGAGATCGTGTTGGGCGAGAACGCCGCGGCCAACGAGCGGCACGCGCTGGCGCACGCCATCCGGCTCGAAGCGTTGAAAGCCGAACCCGACCAGCTCTTGTCGTATTACTTCTGGGCCGAGGACTTGGGTTCCGGCGGCGAACTGCGGCGCGCCGAAAGCGATATGTATTTCGCCGAGGTCCGGCCGTTCGAGGAAATCTTCCGCCAAGGAGAGCAGCCGCCCGGCGGCGAATCGCAGCAGCAACAGCAGCAAGGCGGCGCCAACGCCCAGGCCGCCGAAAAACTCGGCGAACTGCAGAAACAGATCATCGCCGCCACCTGGAAGCTGATTCGCCGAGAAACTGCCAAGGCCCCTTCCGATGCGTTTGCCGACGACGCGCGACTTGTTGGCGAGTCGCAGGCTTCGGCCTGGGAGCAGGCCGGGAAATTGTCGGAAAAGCTGCAAGATCCCGAGTCTCGCAAGCATGCGGCGGCGGTCGTGCTGGCAATGGCCGGCGCCTTGGAGCATTTGACCGCGGCCCAAGAAGGGCCGGCCCTGGCGCCGCTTTCGCCGGCGCTCGCCGCCGAGCAAGCCGCCTACCAGGCTCTGCTCAAGCTGCGGGCCCGCGAGCACCGCGTCATCCGCGGGCGGCAGCAGCGCGGGGCTTCCGGCGGCGGCGCGTCGAACCGGTCGCAGCAGCAATTGCAGCAACTCGAACTGAGCAACGACGAGAACCGCTACGAGACGCAGCGCACGGCGCAGTCGCCGCAACAACAGCAAGACCGCGAGACCCTGCAGGTGCTCAACCGTTTGAGCGAACTGGCGCGCCGCCAATCCGATCTGAACGAACGGCTCAAGGAACTGCAATCTGCCTTGGAACAGGCCCGCAGCGAGGAAGAGCGAGAGGAGGTCCGACGACAATTGAAGCGACTGCGAGAAGAAGAGCAGGAGATTCTGCGCGACTCGGACGAACTCAAGTCTCGCATGCAATCGCCGGAAAATCAGGAGCGGATGGCCGACGCCGGGCGACAATTGGACCAGACCCGCGAGCAAGTCCGCCGGGCTTCGGAGGCATTGGAGCAAGAACAGGTTTCGCAGGCCGCCGCCGCCGGCACGCGAGCCGAGCGCGAGTTCCAAGAGTTGCGCAACGACTTCCGGCGGCGCAGTTCGGGCCGCTTCAGCGAAGAGATGCGGGAAATGCGGGAAGAGGCCCGCAAGCTGGACGAGGACGAGCAGCAGCTTGCCCAGCGGCTGGCGACGCCGGAACAAGAGCAGGAAGCGTCGCGATCGTTGCGCGGCACGGGCGAAGAACAGGATCTCCCGGGCGAAATCGGCCAGCAAAAAGGGCGGCTCGAAGATCTCCAGCGGCGGATGCAGGACACGATCCGAGAAGCGGAGCAGGTCGAGCCGCTGTTGGCCGAGCAGCTCTACGACACCGCGCGGAAAGTCCAACAGCAGAACCCCTCCCGAGCGCTTGAGGCCGCCGAACTTTCGATGCGGCGCGGCCTGGCGGACGACGCTCGCGAGCAGGAGCAGATCGCGCGCGGCGGAATCGGCGAGCTTCGCGCCGGAGTCGAACGCGCCGCCGAAAGCGTGCTCGGCGACGAGACCGAGGCGCTGCGGCGGGCCGAGCAGGAGTTGGAACAGCTTTCCCAAGAGCTTGACGAGGAAATCGCCCGCAACTCGGGGCCGCCGCGACCAGGGCAGGCCCCATCCGACTCCCGGCGGCGCGGCGGCGCGCGGCGGCGCGGCGGCGCGCGGCCCGCAGAGCCCAGCGAACAGCAAGGCGCCGCGCCAGGCGGCCAGCGGCCCACTGAAGAACAGCCCAATGCCCCTCAGCCGGGCCGCGGCCAAGGGGATGAACGTGAGCCGGGCGAAAGGCGACCGGGAGAGCGACAACCGGGGCAGGAACAACAGCGTGAAGGGCAAGGGGGGCAAGGCCAACCGGGCGAACGTCAGCCGGGCGGCGGCCAACCGGGACAGGAACAACCGGGACAGGAACAACCGGGCGAAGGGCAACAAGGTGAAGGCCAACCGGGCGAACGTCAGCCAGGGCAAGGCCAGCCGAACGGCGGGCAGCCCAATCAGGGGCAGCCCGGCGGCGGCCGCAACGGCCGAGCCGGCCCGCGCAATCTAGCGGGTCCGGGCGGGACCGGCGGGGCCTTCGATCCCTTGGGCGAAGCGCTGAATCGTGCGACGGCGCCGATCACGGGGGAAGGCTTCCGCGATTGGTCCGATCGCCTGCGAGACGTCGAAGAAATGGTCGATAATCCGGAATTGCAAGCCGAAGCGGCGCGGATTCGCGACCGGGCACGCGGCATCCGCGCCGAGTTGAAGCGTCATTCCAAGCCGCCCGATTGGGATCTGGTGAGGGCCGGGGTTTTCGAACCGCTCGTCGAGTTGCGAGACCGCATCGCGGAAGAATTGTTGCGCCGCGCCAACAAGGACGCGATCATGCCTCTCGACCGCGATCCCGTGCCGCCCAAGTACTCCGAAAAGATTCGCCGCTATTACGAGCGGTTGGGGACCGGCCAATGATTTTCTCGGAAATTATTTTCGCCGCGCGCGACTGGCTGTGGCGGGCGGCGCCGCTGGCCGTCGCGGCGACGGCCCTGATCGCCTGGTCCTATGGGCGAAGCGGGGCGACCGCTTGGGTGCGATTCACGGCCGGATCGTTGAAGGCCCTTGCGATCGTCGCTCTGGCGGCGTGCCTCGTCGAACCGCTGTTCAGCGGCACGCGGCCTCGGCCTCAGAGCAATTTGTTTCTGGTGGCGGCCGACAACAGCCGCAGTCTCGAAATTCACGACCGCGGCCGGCGCCGCACGCGCGGGGAGGAGATGGCCGCGCGATTGGCCGAGCAGACGCCTTGGCTGACCCGGCTCAACCAGGATTTCGACGTCCGTCGCTATGCGTTCGACTCGCAAGCGGCGCCCCTCAAGGATTTCTCGACGCTGTCGTTCTCCGGCGACAGCACCGCGCTGACCGGCGCGCTGGCTTCGCTGGCCGAGCGTTTTCGGGGGCGCTCGATCGCCGGCATCCTGTTGTTCAGCGATGGAAACGCCACCGATCTGCCGCGGAACGTCGACTGGAAGCTGCTGCCGCCCGTCTATCCGGTGGTCATCGGCGCCGACGATGAATTGCCCGATGTCAGCGTGGCCCGCGTAGCAGTCAGCCAGACGAATTTCGAAACGGCGCCGGTCACGCTGACCGCGGAGATCGAGTGCCGCGCGATTGGCGCGCGGACGATCTCCGTCCGCGTGCTCGACGAGAGCGGCGAAACGGTCGAGCAGCGCACGGTCGCCGCGCCCCCTGCGGGCCAAGTTCTCATCGAGCGCTTCCAGTTGCGGCCCGAACGGCCTGGCGTCAGCTTTTACACGGTCCATGCCTGCCTGAAGGGCGAGGAGCGTCTCGACGAGCGCTCCGGAGAATCGGCCGAGGCCACGCTGGTCAACAATCGGCGAATCGCCACGGTCGATCGCGGCGGCGGCCCGTACCGGGTGCTGTATGTTTCCGGACGTCCGAATTGGGAGTTCAAATTTCTGCGGCGGGCCGTGGAGGAAGACGAAGAAGTCCGCCTGGTCGGGATGGTGCGGATCGCGAAGAAGGAGCCTAAGTTCACGTTTCGCGGGCGAACCGGGGAAACCACCAACCCGTTGTATCGCGGATTCGGCAACCAGGCGGACGAGCAAGCGGAGCAATACGACGAGCCGGTGCTGGTGCGGTTTGGCGCGGAAGACAAGGACGAACTGAAAGGCGGCTTTCCCAAGGCGGCCGAAGACTTGTTCGCTTATCATGCCGTCGTGCTCGACGACGTCGAGGCCGGCTTTTTCACGCACGAGCAAATGTCGCTGATTCAACAATTCGTCAGCCAGCGCGGCGGCGGCTTCCTGATGCTCGGCGGGCATAGCGGTTTCGCGGCCGGCGGCTTCCAGCGCACGCCGATCGGCGAATTGCTGCCGGTCTACTTGGATCGCGGCGAAGCGGACGAGGAAACCGATAGCTACAAGCTGCTGCTGACCCGCGAGGGTTGGTTGCAGCCGTGGGTCCGCGTGCGCGCCACCGAGCCGGAAGAGCGGCAGCGGTTGGACGAGATGTCTTCGTTCAAGACCGTCAGCCCCTTCCAAGCGATCAAGCCCGGCGCTTCGGTTTTGGCGCAGGTCCAATCGAGTTCCGGCACGTCTCGACCGGCGTTGGTCGTGCAGCCATTCGGCCGCGGCCGCGCGGCGGCGCTCGCGATCGGCGATCTGTGGCGCTGGAACCTGAGGCGCAAGGAAGGCGCGGAAAGCGACCTCGAAAAATCTTGGCGGCAAACGATTCGCTGGCTGGTGGCAGACGTGCCCCAGCGCGTCGAAGTCGAAACCGCGAGAGCGGACGGCGATCCGGATTCAGCCGTGCAAATCACAGTGCGCGTGCGCGACGAGATGTTCGAGCCGCTGGATAACGCCTCGGTCTCCGTCCGCGTCAAAACCCCGGACGCGCGCGAAATCGAACTCGTCGCCGAGCCAAGCCAGCGCACGGCCGGCGAATACCAAACGGCGTTCGCTTCGCGCACGCCCGGCGCTTATCGCGCGACCGTCGCGGCCAAGGCGGAGGACGCCAGCGAAGTCGGCTCGCGCGAGACGGGTTGGACGATGGAAGCCGCGAGAGACGAACTGAAAACGCTGCGGCCGAACCGTGCCCTCTTGGAGCGGATCGCCAAAGAAACGGGCGGCGAGACGTTTTCGATCGATGATTTGGAACGCTTCGTCGCCGATTTGCCGAACCGGAAAATTCCGGTCGTCGAAGCCTGGACCTATCCACTGTGGCACCAATGGAGCGTCTTTCTGTTCGCCGCCGGATGCCTGATCGGAGAATGGGGGCTGCGGCGTTGGAAAGGTTTACCTTAGGCCCATGACCGCCTTATTGCTATCTCTCTCGCTGTTGCTCGCGCAGAACGCCGAAGAACGCCCGGCGGTGTTGGTGGTCGTCGGGGCGCCGGGCACGGACGACTATGCCAAGCAGTTCCGCCAATGGGCCGCTCGCTGGCGGCAGGCGGCCGACCGCGGCGGCGCCGAGTTCGCCGCCCTTGGTCTGGAAAGCGAGCAGGAAACCGGCGACCGCGAATTGCTGCGGCAATGTCTTGCCGAGCGAGGGCAAAGCTCGCCCGCCGCGCTGTGGCTGGTGTTGATCGGTCATGGAACCTTCGACGGCAAGACGGCGAAGTTCAACTTGCGGGGGCCCGATTTCTCCGCTAGCGAGTTGGCCGAATGGCTCAAGCCAGTCGAGCGGCCTTTGGCGATCGTCAATTGCGCCTCGGCCAGCGGGCCGTTCTTGAACGCACTTTCCGGCCCGAATCGGGTTGTGATCACGGCGACCAAAAGCGGACACGAGCACAACTTCGCGCGGTTCGGCGATTATCTTTCGGCCGCCGTCGCCGACCCGAAAGCCGACCTGGACAAAGACGATCAGACCTCGCTGTTGGAGGCGTTTTTGCTGGCGGCCGCGCGCGTCGAGGAGTTTTACAAGGAAGAATCGCGATTGGCCACCGAACATGCTCTGATCGACGACAACGGAGACCAGCTTGGAACCCCGGCCGACTGGTTCCGCGGCCTGCGCGCCGCGAAGGTCGCCAAAGACGGGGCCAACGTCGACGGGCTGCGGGCAGGCCAACTTCAACTCATTGCCAGTCGAGGCGAGCAGGACTTGCCCGCTCTGTCGCGGTCGCGGCGCGATGCGTTGGAATTGGAAATCGCCGAGCTGCGGCGCCGCAAAGACGCGATCGCCGAAGACGAATACTACCGCGCACTCGAACCGCTGCTGCTGGAGCTGGCGCGCCTCTACGAGCCGGTGGACCGACCTCCTACGATCCAACCGCAGGCACTCGACGGCAACTAATTCTATTCGCGGCCGTCACACGTTGCCGAGCGAAGTTGGTCAAGCTTTGCGGATCGCGCAAATCTTGACCGCTATTCTCCTCTCTTGGGCGCGTTTTTTTCGCGCCCCGAGCCGCCTAACTTTGCGGGCTGAGCCGCCTGTAGAGCGCTTCTTGAATCGGGCCAAGTCCCTCGGAAGGTGAAGACGATCTTCCG
>DATNEC010000318.1:0-7147 GCA_035606815.1 Pirellulales bacterium | reverse complement strand
GGCTGGCCGTTGGCGATCGAGCCCGAGAGGCTATCACGCTCGACCTTGACGGCCTGCAATGCCGAATCGACGTAGACTTTCAGCCCTGCGGCCCGGCCCGAGCCGTCGTAGACGACGGCGACGTGGCGCCACTCGTGCGGCGGAAAGCTGCTCTCGGTAATCGACTCGATGGCATCGGCCGCCCAGCGGTGGACGAGATTGACGCGAATCTGCCGCCGGTACCAGAGCACCTCCAATCCGCGCAGCTCGCCCTCGGGCTCGATCTTCGAGACAATGCAGCCGCTTTGCGCCGCGGCCGGCTGAATCCAAGCCGAGAGAGTGAACGGCGCCTGGCGATCGAGGGCCATGTCGCTCGCGAATTCGAAATGCCCGCCGTTGTCGAGCTTGGCCGCCTGCCCGCGAACGCCGTCGGCATAGTTCACCCGATCGACGGCCTTGGCGGCGCAGCCGTGCCCGCGGGCGTCGGCGCCTTCGCTCGAAAAATCGTACCACGCCGCGGCATCCGCCGGGCAAACGGCCGGCACCGATTTGGCGGCGTCAGCCTGCCAGGTTTTGAACGGTTCCTGCAACCGCTCGTTCGCCGCTTTCCAGGCGGCTTCAGCCGGCGCTTGCCGCCCGTCGAGTTGCGCCAAGCGGGCCTTGGCCTCCGGCGAGAACAGTTGCAGCGCCGGCGGCGGATTGCCCGTGCCTTTCACCAATCCCTGCTCGGGCACGTTGTTGAAATAGGCGAAAAACTGGTAATACTCGCGCTGCGAGAGCGGATCGAACTTGTGATCGTGGCAGCGGGCGCAGCCGAGCGTCAGGCCGAGCCAGATCGCGGCGGTCGTCTCGGCCCGGTCGGCGACGTATTCGACGCGGTACTCTTCGTCGATCACGCCGCTTTCGTTCGTCACCGGATGATTGCGATTGAAGCCCGTGGCGATCCGCTGCCGCTCGGTCGGCGCCGGCAGCAGATCGCCGGCCAATTGTTCGACGGTGAACTCATCGAACGGCTGATTGCGATTGAAGGCCTCGATCAGCCAATCGCGCCAGCGCCACATCTGCCGTTCGAGATCGGAAAAATATCCGTTCGTGTCGGCGTAGCGGGCCAGGTCAAGCCATTCGAGCGCCATCCGCTCGCCATAACGCGGCGAAGCCAGCAGACGATCGACGGCCCGCTCGTAAGCGTCGTCCGCGGGGTCGGCAAGAAACGCGTCCAGCTCGTCGAGCGTCGGCGGCAAGCCGGTCAGGTCGAGGCTCACTCGCCGCAGCAGCACGGCCCGCTCGGCCTCGGGCGAGGGCGACAAGTTCTCTTGCTCGAATCGTTGCAAGATAAAGCGGTCGATCTCGTTCCTGGGCCAATCTGGCCGGCGCACGTCGGGCGGCGGCGGAGGCGGGGGCGAAATCAAGCTCCAATGCGGTTGATACGCGGCGCCTTCGTCGATCCAGCGGCGCAGCACGGCGATCTGGCCGGCGGACAAGCCTTCGCCCGAGTCGGCCGGAGGCATTCGTTCGTCAGGATCTTCGGCGAGCAGGCGGCGCAGCAGTTCGCTGGCCTGCGGCTCGCCGGGCGCGATCGCCCGCACGCCGTCGCGCTCGCTCGTCGCCGACTCGCGCCGATCGAGCCGCAGTTCGGCCTGCCGGCTGGCGCTGTCGGGACCGTGACAGCGGAAGCACCTGTCAGACAGGATTGGCCGCACGTCGCGGTTGTATTCGATCGAGGGCGGCGCCGGCTCGGCGCCCCAGACGAAGTGCGACATCGCCGCGAATGCCAAGATCGCCAGAGCGGCGCAAGCGATTCGATGGCGATGCGAAATCATGCAACGTCTCGATGGAGCGCGGTCCATTTAGATCACGCTAACCGAAGACATCGGTTCGTGCTACCCGTCAGGGGCAAAGGAGACAGGCCAAGCGAACCCGCCTGACCTGTCGAAAAAGCGGCCCTGCCGAGAGCGATTCGGCGGCTGGCGATCGGTTACTTCTTGGCGGCGGCGTAGCGTTCGGCCACGGCGGACCAGTTGATGACGTTGAAGAAGGCCGCCAGGTAATCGGGCCGGCGGTTCTGATACTTGAGGTAATACGCGTGCTCCCAGACGTCGCAGCCCAAGAGCGGCGTGTTGCCGTGCATCAGCGGGCTGTCTTGGTTGGGAGTGCTTTCGACGACAAGTTTTTTGGACTTATCCAGGCTCAGCCAGGCCCAGCCGCTGCCGAACCGAGTGGCGCCCGCCTTGGTGAACGCCTCTTTGAAGGCGTCGAAGCCGTTCAGTTCGGACTTGATCGCATCGGCCAAGGCGCCCGAGGGGGCGGCGCCGGCGCCGGGGCCCATGATCGTCCAGAACAGCGAATGGTTGGCGTGCCCGCCGCCGTTGTTGCGGACCGCGGTGCGGATCTTTTCCGGAACCTTATCGATGTTCTTGCACAGCGACTCGATGCTTTGAGCGCCCAAGTCGGTGTCGGCGATGGCGTTGTTCAGGTTCGTCACGTAAGCCGCATGATGCTTGTCGTGATGGATTTCCATCGTCTTGGCATCGATGTGCGGTTCGAGGGCGTCGAAAGCATAGGGCAGCGGGGGTACGGTATAAGCCATGGCCAAAGTCCTCCTGGCAGACGGTTCGGAAGGCGTGATTTTCACAAGCTTCGTTCACTGCGCGAAGCATACCCGATCGGCCGAGAATGGGCAATCAGTCGCCCCTCAATGCACGCGCTGGCCCGGCATGGCGCCGCTGTCGGGACTCAATAAATAGATATCCTCGCCGCCGGGCCCCGCCGCCACGACCATTCCTTCGCTCGCGCCAAACTGCATCTGCCGCGGCGCCAGATTGGCCACCACGATCACCAACCGGCCGACGAGCGTTTCGGGCGCATAGGCGCTCTTGATGCCGGCGAAGACGTTTCGCCGCTCTTCGCCGCCGAGGCCCAGCGTGAGGCGCAGCAGCTTCTTCGACTTCGGCACTTCCTCGGCCGCCAGCACGCGCGCCACGCGCAGATCGATTTTGGCGAACTCGTCGAAGCTCACGGTCGGAGCCAGCGGCTCGGCTAGCAGCGCTTCGGGGCCGTCGGCCGTGGCCGTTGGCGCGGATTCGATCGCTGGAGCCGCTTTCTCGCGTCCGGCCTCGTTCATGGCTTCCACTTGTTTGAGTTCGACTCGCTGGAGCATGTGCTCGAAGTCGCTGACCGGCGTGCCCAGCAGTGGCGCCGCGGCTTCGCTCCAGCGCTCGATTGGTTTGTTCAGCAGCCGGCCGGCCTGCTCGGCCAGCTTGGGCAGCACCGGCGCCAGATACACGGCCAACTGGCGAAACAGATTCAAGCCCACCGTGCAAACCTGCTGCAATTCGGCTGCCTTGGCCGAATCTTTTCGCAACGTCCAGGGGGCGTGGTCTTCGATGTACTTATTGGCGCGATCGGCCAGCGCCATGATTTGCCGCGTGGCCTTGTTGTAGTCGCAAGCTTCGTAGGCCGCGGCGATCGCCGCGCCTTCGGCCGCCGCCTGGGCGAACAGTCCTCCATCGTCGGGATACTGGGCCCCCAGTCCGCTTTCGCGCACGAACCGCGCCGTGCGGCTGGCCAGGTTCACCAGCTTGCCGACCAGATCGCCGTTCACCTTGGCCACGAACTCGTCGAGGCCCAGATCCAGGTCGTCGAGCTTCGGCGTCAGCTTGGAGGCGTAGTAATAGCGCAAATAAGACGGGTCGAGGTGCTCCAGGTACGTCGAGGCCTTCACGAACGTTCCCTTGGTCTTCGACATTTTTTCGCCGCCCACCGTCAAAAAACCGTGTACGTGGACCATCGTCGGCAGATTGAAGCCGGCGGCCTTGAGCATCACGGGCCAGAACAATGTGTGGAAGTAGGTGATGTCCTTGCCGATAAAGTGGTGGACTTCGGCCGAACCGTCGCGCCACCAATGTGCCAGCCTTTCCCCATGGCGCTCGCACCACTGCCGGCTCGACGCGATGTAGCCGATCGGAGCGTCGAACCAGACATACCAGTATTGGCCCCTCGCATCGGGGATCTCGAAGCCGAAGTAGGGGGCGGGGCGCGAGACGTCCCAATCGCGCAGCGGTTCGGCCAGAAAGGCGCCCTTCAACCAGTTGGCCACGTCGCCCTGCAAGTGCCCGCCGGTTTGCGTCCATTCGTCCAGAAAGCCATGCATCCGCTCGGTGTTGACGAACAGGTGGGGCGCCGAGCGCAGCTCGGGCTTTGCGCCGCTGAGCGTGCTGACGGGGTCGATCAGATCGCTGGGACTGTAGGTACTGTTGCATTTGTCGCAACTATCGCCGTATTGGTTCGGCGATTTGCACTTGGGGCAGGTTCCCTTGACGAACCGATCGGCCAGAAACGTGCCGGCCTGGGGATCGAAAAGCTGCGTCACTTCGCGCTCGGAGATCAACCCCGCCTTGCGCAGCGCGGCCCAGATTTCGCCGCACAGTTCGCGGTTCTCAGGGCTGTGCGTGCTGCCGTAGTTGTCGAACACGATGCCGAAGCCGGCGAAGTCGCGCTGGTGGGCGGCCTGCATGTCGGCGATCAGCGCCTCTTCGCTACGGCCCTCCTGCCGCGCCCGAATCATGATCGCCGTGCCGTGGGTATCGTCGGCGCAGATGTAGACGCAACGATGGCCGGCCAGCCGCTGAAAGCGGACCCAGATATCAGTCTGGATGTACTCCACCAGGTGGCCGAGATGGATATGGCCATTGGCGTAGGGCAACGCGCTGGTGACGAGAATTCGACGCGGATTCATGCTGGACTCCCTCAGGCAAGACGCACTCGGCCGCCCGGCGGTTCGGTCCTTTGCCGGCGGCGGCGCGAGAGCGGGCCGGCATTGTAGCCGGTTTGGCGGCGAGGAGTCAGGGCCAATGGCGGTCGCCGCTTGAGGGTTGGGTCGATCGCCTTTGCAACGAACCCCCGCGGAGCTAGAATTTTTCTATTGTCCCGCGGTCCTTGGCTTGTCGCCCCCAGGCTCGTCGAAAGGCTCGGACCGTCCGGAGGGTAAGCGAATGGCTAGCGGCCACACTGGAAATGTGGTGCCGGGAAACCGGTTGCGGGTTCGACTCCCGTGCCCTCCGCTTTTGGTTCTGGCGGGAATGCGTTCCATGATTCGCAAATGGATCTCACTGCTGCTCGTCGCGACCTGCCCGGCGGCCGCATGCGCCGCAGAAGGGCCGGGGGCCGTTTCCCCCGGTCGGTCGGTTCTCGAAAAGTTCGTTGAATCGCACTGCATCGATTGTCACGACCAAGCGGCCCGCAAGGCAGGGCTGGATCTCAACGGCTTGCTCGCAAGGGATCTCGCCCAGAATGCCGAAGCGTGGGAAAAGGTCGTCCGCAAGCTGACGGCGAGACAGATGCCGCCGATTGAAATGGCGCGGCCTCACGAGCGCGAGTACGCCGCCGCCGTCTCATGGCTGGAATCGTCGCTCGACGCCGCCGCCGTCAAATCGCCGACGCCGGGGCGCACCGAAACGTTCCGGCGTCTTAACCGCACGGAGTATCGCAACGTCATCCGCGATCTGCTGGGACTGGACGTGGATGTCTCCGCCTTGTTGCCGGCCGATGAGTCCAGTCACGGCTTCGACAACGTCACCGTCGCCGACCTCTCGCCGACGCTCCTGACCCGATACATCTCGGCGGCGCAGAAAATCAGCCGCCTGGCGGTCGGGGCCGTGCCGCAATCGCCTGACGCCGAAACGGTGCGGATTCGTCCGGACGTCACGCAGGACGCCCACATCGAGGGCTTGCCGATCGGCACGCGCGGCGGGGCGCTGATATCGCACCACTTTCCGGTGGACGGCGAGTACGAGATTCAAGTTCATCTGATGCGCGACCGCAATGAAGGGATCGAAGGGCTCAACGGGCCTCACGAACTGGAAATCTTGGTGGACCGCGAGCGGGTCGGATTGTTTACTCTAAAACCGCCGAGCGGGGGGCAGAGCGAACGGTCCGTCGATGCGAACCTGAAAACGCGCGTCAAAGTGAAGGCCGGTCCGCGCCAAGTGGGCGTAATGTTTCTGAAAAAGCCGTCGTCGCTGCTGGAAACGGCGCGGCAGCCGCTGAACGTGCATTTCAACTACTATCGGCATCCACGCATCGGACCTGCCGTTTACGAGATTTCCACCCTCGGCCCGTTCGAAGTCAACGGTTCTGGCGATACCCCAAGCCGGCGCCGAATCTTCATCGATCGGCCGGCAGGCCCCGACGATGAAGAAGATTGCGCGCAGCGGATACTGGCCCACTTGGCCCGCCGGGCGTGTCGGCGGCCGGTCGATGACTGGGATTTGAAGACGCCGCTCAAGTTGTATCGACAAGGCCGCGCGGAGGGCGGTTTCGAAACGGGCATCGAAATGGCGCTGGCCGCGTTGTTGGTGAAGCCCGAGTTCCTGTTTCGCATCGAGCGCGATCCGCCCGGCGCGAGATCGGGCGCCGCTTATCGCATCGGGGGCGTGGAGTTGGCCTCGCGCCTGTCATTCTTTCTTTGGAGCAGCGCGCCCGACGAGGAACTGCTCGATCTCGCCGTCCGCGGCGAACTCGACCGGCCCGGCGTGCTCGAAGCGCAGACGCGGCGGATGTTGGCGGACGACCGTTCGCAGTCGCTGGCCAGCAACTTCGCGGGGCAGTGGCTTCATCTGCGCAATCTGGAAACTGCGAATCCGGACATGCGCCTGTTCCCGGATTTCGACGACAACCTGCGGCAAGCCCTGCGGCGGGAAACGGAACTTCTCTTCGCGAGCATTCTCCGCGAGGATCGTAGCGTGCTCGATCTCATCAAGGCCGACCACGCCTATCTCAACGAACGCCTGGCCAAGCACTATGGCATTCCTCACGTCTACGGCAGCCGCTTTCGCCGCGTTGCTCTGGAAGAGGAGAGCCATCGCGGCGGCCTGCTGCGCCAGGGGAGCATCCTCACGGTGACTTCTTACGCCACCCGGACCTCGCCGGTGATTCGCGGTCGCTGGGTACTCGAAAGCCTGATCGGTATGCCGCCGCCGGCGCCTCCGCCCGACGTGCCGGCGCTGGCGGACAACACGGTCTCGAATTCGCTTTCCATGCGCGAGCGGCTGAAGCAGCATCGCTCCAACGCCGTCTGCGCCAGTTGCCACCGGCAGATGGACCCGCTCGGCTTTTCGCTGGAGAACTTCGACGCCGTCGGCCGCTGGCGGAAGGCCGAGGCCGGCCGGCC
>DATNEC010000314.1:0-6474 GCA_035606815.1 Pirellulales bacterium | reverse complement strand
AAAAACCAGCCCGGATCGACGGTCCAACCCGCGTCGGCCGCGCGCAGCGCATGATCGAGCACCACCTCGCGCTCCAAACCTCGGATGGCCATGCATTCCGCGACGCTGAACCCGCTCGCAAGCACGCGCCAGGTCCAATAGTGGCTGCCGGCGACAGGCCCCGGAGCGGCCGCATCGGAGCCGTCGGCGCGCTCCTCATGCCGAAGCGCATCGGCGGGCGGCGCGGGAATCGGCGCGTGGCCGGCATCGGCCGGCTGGCCGCGAGTCGCCGGCGAAGAGGCGCTCAAGGGCGGCGCCGGAATTACGGGGGGGCTAACGGCCCTCGTTCGCCCGGCAGGCGCATCCGGCGGCCGAGCGGGAGCAAACCGGCGCGCCAAGGCGGACGACAGCGGCAACCCGGCTTCGAGCACGGCCCGGCCGACCATGATCTGCTGGCCGCGATCGGTCAAATGCACCGTTGGCCGAAATTTGTCTTGCTCCACTTGCTCCAGGCAGCCGACGGTCAGCAGCGCGTCGAGCAGTTCCACGACCTCGTCTTGCTTGAAACCGCTCAGCAAGCCGTAGGTGCTCAGCTTTTGCAGGCCGAACTTCTTCATCTTGGCGCTGTTCGAGCCGCAGAGCATTTGGGCGACGACGTTTTTGCCGAACCGCGAACGAGAGCGGGCCACCCCGCTGAGCGCCTTGCGGACGACTTCGAGCAGCGGGTCGTTGATCTCGACGTGCTCGGGCGGCTTCGATTCGGTCCTCGAAGCGGCGTCGTCCCGCGAGGCCGTCGCGGCTTCCGTCGATGTTCGGCCCAGCCCTCGGCGGCGGCAATTGTCGCAGCGGCCGCACGGCGGGCTATCGGTCTCGCCGAAGTAGGAAAGAATCTCGCGTTCGCGGCAGCGCGAGCTTTCGGCGAAGGCCACCACGCGGTTGAGCTTGTCGTATTCGCACTGCCGGCGTTTTTCGTAGGTCTCGAAGTCGACCTTCAACGTGCCGAAGGGCGCCGCGCGCTCGATCATGCGGATCGCTCGGCCGCGAAACGGCGGAATGTAGTCGAAAACTTTCAAATGCCGCAGCTCGCGCAAGGCTCGGCCCAAAGCCGCGGAATCCATCTCGGTGGCGGCTTGCAAGTCGCGCGGCGAGACTTCGACCCACTCGAAGCGCACGGCGCCGACGATCTTTTCGATCGCGCGCGCCAACCGCCGCTGCGCCTTGGCCTGCCGCGGCAGCATATCGACGAGCATCGCCGCGTCGCTATCAACCTTGACGCGGGCCATGTTTTCGCGGCTTTCGAGCCGTTCCAAGGCGCCCGCCTTTTCCAACAATTGCTCGCAGGCGCCGACCCCTTCGGCGCTGATTTGCAGGCCCAAGGCCTCCTTGATTTCTTGCTGCGTCAGCTCGATCAGATCGCCGTCGATCGCGCGCAGATAGTTGTAGACTTCGGCCACGATCTCGCGGGCCGGGTAGCGGCTCTCGATGAAAAATTCCTGGATCTTGCGATCGCCGTAGCTGTACAGCATCAGGCAGCGCGATGGCAGGCCGTCGCGCCCGGCGCGGCCCGCTTCTTGGTAATAGCCTTCGAGCGTGCCGGGCAGGTTGTAGTGGATCACGAACCGCACGTCGGCCTTGTCGATGCCCATGCCGAAGGCCGTCGTCGCCACGACGATGTCGCACTCGCTTTGCATGAAGCGGTCTTGCGCCGAGCGGCGCTCGTCGGGCGCCATCCCGGCGTGGTAGATCGTCGCCTTGCGGCCGGTGGTCTGGACGATTTGCTCGGCCACCTCTTCGCAGCGTTTGCGCGACGAGGCGTAGACGATGCCCGAGCCGGGATTTTGCCGCAAAAATCCTTCCAGCACCTGGTCTTTGCGGCCCTTGTTGTGCGAAAGGTCGATCTCGTAGTGCAAATTCGGCCGGACGAACCCGTGAATGAAGGTCCGCGGAGAGCGCAGGGCCAGTTGCGCGACGATGTCTTGCCGCACCGTATCGGTCGCCGTCGCGGTCAGGGCGATCGTCGGCGGGTTGCCGAGCATGCCGCGAAAGCGGCCGAGCTTGGCGTAGTCGGGGCGGAAATCATGCCCCCATTGGCTGATGCAGTGCGCCTCGTCGACGGCCAGCAGCTTCAGATTCGCCCCACGCACGGCTTCCAAAAATCGCGGGCTGCGGAACCGCTCGGGCACGACATAGACCAAGTCGTATTGGCCGGCGGCCATCCCATCGAGCCGCGCGTATTGCTCGGCCGGGTCGAGCATGCTGTTGACGAACGTCGCCCGCAGGCCCTTGGACAGCAGTTGATCGACCTGGTCCTTCATCAACGCGATCAGCGGCGAGACGACCAGCGTTACGCCGGGCCGGGCCACCGCCGGCAGTTGATAGCAGAGGCTTTTGCCGCCGCCGGTCGGCATGACGCACAGGCAATCGTCGCCGGCCAACACCGCCTCGATCACTTCGCGCTGGCCGGGACGAAACTCCGTCAGCCCGAACAGCGGCAGAAACTCGGTCAGATCCTTCTCGGCGATGAGCGACATTCAGCCCATGATAAGAGGTCTTCGGGCGATGCGAAACCGCGGATCGATTCTCGCAGGACGGAAAGATCGCGTTCAACTGGACCGCGCCGCCCAGAGGCACTAAAATGAAACGGTTCGGTAGCTTAGCTCTTTAGCCGTACTCGAAGGAGGCGAAATCATGCTTCGTCGATCGATCTTTTTTGCGTTTGCGTTGGTTTTGGGAATTGGCGCGTTGGCGGCCGGCGGCAGGCTCGGGGCCGCAACTCGTTCGGTCCCGCAGATCAGCGGCAACTATCTGGAAACCCGCACCTGCGACGTTTACACCGGCCCCTGCTTCGCCAACGCCCAGGTCGGATTGACCGGCCAGCAGGCAATCATGGCCTGGAATATCGAAGAAGGCAGCCACGAAGGGGTCGATCTCGCCGGGCTGAACGTGGTGCTGGTCGTCCGCGCGGCCGATACCTTGGGCTACGGCGGCGGCGTGGTGGTCCATCCCGATCCGATCAAGTCAGTGGTGATCGTCGATGAGCGGGCCACCGACGAGCAGCGGCAAGCTTTGGCCGATTTCGTTCGCGAGCGGGCCGGCAAGGTGGCGGGCGAAGTGGTCCGCGTCGCCGCCCGGCCGATCGCGATGCAGTTCGATCACATCGACATGGTCGCCAAGCTGAAAGCCGGCAAAGAGGCGTTTCTCGAAACGCGCAAGCTGAAGAAAGGCGATTGCGTCTGCACGAACGAAGAGATTTTCTATCCGCCGCTCGTGCGCGTGGAGAACTCCGCTCCGGCCTTCACGGTCGACGGCGGCTTCGCCGGCCGCGGCCTCGGCCAGCACTGGACGAACCCCGGCACGCGCAGCGCGTTTTTGGCGACGTTCGCGTATTAACTCTGGGCGATGAAGGCTAATTGCTGGGCCGCTGTCACCGGGTTCGGGGCGGCCTGGCGAGAGCGTCTGGCCCAGCCCATTTTGCACGGAACAAGGCGACGGACCAGAGGTCCATCCTACGTTTTGCATTAGAACGTCGTCTCCCGAGGCGCCATGTCCGATTCACAACATTCTGCCGCTCATCCGCACTCCGCGCCGGCCGCCTCGGCCGAAGCATCGTTGATTCCCAGCTAAGGGTGGCATTGCAGCCACATGTATTACCGGTTCGATCGACGCGAACTGGCCAAGCTCAAGCCGGACGAACGGCGGGCGGTCTCGCAAGCCATCGCGGCCGCGCTCGACCCGGCAGGCCCCGAGGCGACGTCCCGGCTGCAAACTTCGGTCGTCAGCGGGCACAAGGCCGATTTCGGCCTGATGCTGCTCGATCCCGATCCGCTCAAGATCGACGCCGTGCATCAACGGCTGATGTCGGGACCGGCCGGCGCCGCGCTTCAGCCGACCTATTCGTTCGTCTCGCTCACGGAGGTTTCCGAGTACGTGCCTTCGGTCGAGCAATACGGCCAGCGGCTTGTGGACCAGGGCGAAGACCCCAATGGTCCGGCCTACCAGGCCAAGCTGAAGACCTACGAAGCCCGTGAAGTGACGATGCGGAAGCACCGGCTTACGCCGGAACTGCCCCCCTGGCCGAACTTTTGCTTTTACCCGATGAACAAGAAGCGCAAGGTGGGCGAAAACTGGTTTTTGCTCCCCCTCGACGAGCGGAACCGGATGATGGGCGAGCATGCTCGCAGCGGCATGAGCTTCGGCGGCAAGGTGACGCAGCTCATCACGGCCTCGACCGGCTTCGACGATTGGGAGTGGGGCGTGACGCTGTGGGCCCGCAACCCCGAGTTTCTCAAAGAAATCGTCTACAAGATGCGGTTCGACGAGGCCAGCGCCCGCTACGCCGAATTCGGCCCCTTCTACGTCAGCTACATCATGTCGCCTGAAGAGATGCTTAAGCACTGCCGCGTGTAGAAGCGGCGTCTCGCCGCTTTTCGGCAACGCGGCAAGGCGCCGCGTCTACTTTTCGTCTGGCGCCGGCAACGCCGGCTTGAGCACGATCGTCACTTTCGTCCCCAGCGGCGGGATGCGATCGGTGAAGGCGTCGAACGACAATTGGCCCGCTTTGTCGGAGCTTTCGATCGGCAGATCGAGCATGGCGGTGGGAAAATTCGAGACGCAGATAAAATCGCCCGAATCGGCTTGGTAATGTTCTTTGCCTGTCGTTTCATCCTTCCAAAAGCCGCTGCCGCCAAACACCCACGGATGTTCGAGCGATTTCTGCGTGCCGGCATGGCGCACCCAATCTTGGGCCCGAACGCGGCGCCGCCGCCCGTCCTCGCCGGTCCAAAATAGCCAAACGTCGATCTGCGTCCCGCGGGCCGCTCGATAGGTCGGCACGAAGCGGGCCGGATTGCCCGGTTCGGCGCCGACCGCGACCAGCGCCGCATGCACCTTGTACGTATCGACCGGCACGCTGAGCACCGACTCGTGCTCTTTCGTCCCCGCCGGGCAGACGAGCATCTCCAATTGTCCTTCGCGCAGGCAGACCGTGCCCACGAGCACCACTCGTTTGCGGACGGCGTCGATCCACAGCGGTTGCTCGGGGTCGAGGCGCCGCAATTCGGCGGGTTCCTCGTCCGCCGCGCGCGATGGGCCGGCGCCCAGAGCAATGCCCAGGACCGTGGCGATCAAGCCGCAGAGCAGGGCGAGCCGACGCCAGCCGGAGAATCTGTTCAAGTTCTGCATCGACCGAATCCTGATTGGGGCGGCGGTTGTGAATCGCGAACCGGCGCGCGCCGCGCCGCTTCGTTTTCCGGCGGAGCAATCCCTGTAGAATAGCGGTTGGAGGACTTCGTACACAAGCTCCGCCTCGCGCCGCAACGGTCCTTGCCACTTGAAGGACCGATCGTTAGGCTTTGCCAATTAGATTTCTTCGCTCGGACGCACCCTTCGCATGGCTTCGACTACCTCTCTCCGGCCTCGAAAAACTCGCGGCGGCGCTCCGCCCGCAAATCTCAACGGCGAATCAGCGTCGCAAACCGGCGCGGCGCGGCATTCGTTTTCTTTATTCGATAGCCCCGCGGCTTGGAACCAATGGCAACAACGACTGGCCGCGCGGCGGGCATCGCGCGCGCTTTCGCAGCGCGCGGCCTCTCGCCTGCCGGCGCTCGCGTGGGGCCTGAGCGACGCCGGCGAAGCGACCGAGAGCACGCTGCGGCTCATCAAGCAGGTGGCAGGTTTGGAACGGCGGAAATCGGGGCCGTCCCAAGCCATCATCGAGAACCTCCAGCATTGGCTTGCCGCTCCGAGCGAACTCGCCGCGCCGAGCGCGGCCCTCGATTCGCTGGCCTGGGCGCACGCCCTGCCCTTTCTGGCGCCGAGTTTGGAGCCGGCCCTGTGGCAAGGCTGCCTGCAAAAACTGCTGGACTTGGCGGAAGCGGCGACGAAATCGCCAGACCTGGGCTTGCTCGCCCGCCAATGCAGCGCCGGCGAATTGCCGCTCGCGCTGGCTTATTGGTTCCCCGAGTTGGAAGTTTGCCGGCGGTTGGCAGCGCCGGGAAACAAGGCGGCGCTGGCCGTGCTCGACGCCGCGATCGATTCCGAGGGCGTGATCCGCGGCGAGCACCTGAATTGCTTGCGACCGCTGTTGGCCTCGTGGACGCGAATCTGCCTGATGGAACAGGACCAACTCAGGCACGACCGCGTCATCGCCGCCGAGGCCCGCTATCCAAAGCTCGTCGGTCAGGCGTTGCGATTGACGCGAGGCGACGGCACGCAGGCGCTGTCCGAGGTTTCAGGGTCGCCGGCGTCGAAGGCCTCGACGATCGCCCTGTTTCAGGCGGCGCTGCGGTTCGCGGGCGAAGGACAGCGGCGACTGGCGGAGCTGGCCATGCCGGCGGCCCTGTCGGCCGAACCGAAGAAGCGAGGCCCGTCGAAACGATCGGCGCGGGCCGGCCAACCCTCCCCGGCGGTGAATTCCGAAACGTCGCAACTTGCCGTCCTACGCACCGGCTGGGCCGGTTGGGAAGAACGCCTGACCGTCGCCTATCACGGCCGGCA
>DATNEC010000298.1:0-8079 GCA_035606815.1 Pirellulales bacterium | reverse complement strand
TCGACTTGCTCGGGCGGTTGAATGCGGAGCAGTTGTCGCGGCGCCCAGGCGATAGCGAGCTGGAAGCGGTGATTCAGTCTTACGAGCTCGCCTGGAGGATGCAAAGCCACGCTCCGGGCGTACTCGACTTGTCGCAGGAGTCGGTCGAAACGCGCGAGTTGTATGGCATCGGCCAGCCGGCGACCGACGACTTCGGCCGCAAGTGCCTGCTGGCGCGCCGGCTGTGCGAATCGGGCGTGCGCTACGTGCAGGTGAGCTACGGCGACAACACCGCCAACCCGGCGTGGGACCAGCATTCGAACTTGCCCAAGCACGCGGACCATGCCCGCGCCGTCGATCGTCCGGTGGCCGGACTGCTGGCCGACCTGAAGCGGCGCGGCTTGCTCGAAGACACGCTCGTTTGGTGGGGAGGCGAATTCGGGCGCACCCCCTATGCGGAGAAGAACGGCACGGGGCGCGACCACAATCCCGACGGCTTTACCATGTGGCTTGCCGGGGCCGGCGTTCGCGGCGGATTCGCCTACGGCCAGACCGACGAGTTCGGCCATCAAGCCATCGCCGACAAGGTCCACATGCACGACCTGCACGCCACGCTGCTCCATCTGTTGGGCCTCGACCACGAAGCGCTCACCTTTCGCTACGCCGGACGGAACTTCCGCCTGACCGACGTAGCGGGCGAGGTTGTGAAACCGATTCTCTCGTAGCGGCCAACGTCTACGCCTTGGCTACGGCTTGGCCACACGCTCCAAGCCAGCTAGGGAGTATATTGGGCCGCAACGCGGCCTTGGCACGCGAGCGCTACCGCTGCGCACCGACCCAAGCCGCGGCATTCGGCCGGCGCCGAAGATGGCCAAATTTGAAGCGCAAAGTTGGGAAAGTTGGCCATCTTCGCGAGCGATGTACAACCTGCAACTTGGAATCCGATACCCACAGGCCGAGCAAAGTTGGGAAAGTTGGACATCTTCGAGGGCGATGTAGCGGACCGACTCGGGGACCGGTCTAGCATCAAAACCGGTCTAAAGTTAAACTTCCGCTCAGCTTACCCTGATCGGGACAAGGAGATACGACGTGGTTTATTCCCCCTTCCGTATGCCGCTTGCGGCAGTCTGGGTTGGCTTGGCGCTGGCGGTTGCGACGGCCCAGGCCGCGCCCCCGAGCGACAGCCTTTTGCCCGCGGCGACGAAGGGTTATGTCTCGATTCCGCAGGTGCAGGCGCTGGTCGACAGTTTTCGGCAAACCCAGCTTGGCCGCTTGCTCGACGATCCTCTGATGAAGCCGTTCGGCGACGATATTCGCCGGCAGATCAAGCAGAAATGGTCCCAATCGCACTCGAAGCTCGGTTTGTCATTGGAAGATCTGGAAGGCATTGCGACGGGCGAATTGAGCCTGGCGGTGGTGGCGGTTCCCCGCGGCCGGGCGGCGCTGGCGGTGCTGGTCGACGTCTCCGGCAAGGAAGACGAGGCCCAGGCGACGCTGGCCAAGGTCGAAGGCGAACTGAAAAAACAAGGCGCCAAGAGCACTTTGCAGACGGTCGGCGGCGTCAAGCTGACCGTGCTGGAATCGCCGCCCAAGGGAGAACAGAAAGAGCCGAACCGGGCCGTGTACTTTTTGCACGACGGCTTGCTCGGCGCTTCCGACCACTTGGCCGTGGCGAGCGAAATCGCCAAGCGAGTGACGGGCGGCAAGGCCGACACGCTCGCCGGCGTCGAAGCCTACAAGGCCGTGCTCGAGCGCTGCGAGTCGGACAAAGCAACCGACGCCGAGCCGCATGTGCGCTGGTTCATCGACCCGATCGGCCTGGCCGAAGCGATGCGCACCTGGCAAGATCGCCGCCACCGGGGCGACACCGACTACCTGAAGGTCGTCAAGAGCCAAGGCTTCGAGGCCCTCAAGGGTATCGGCGGTTTGGTGAATTTTTCGGTCGGAAACTACGGCGTGCTGCACCGCACGGCGGCCTTCGCTCCGCCCCCCTATGAATTGGCGATGCGGATGATGGTCTTCCCCAACGGCGGCGACTTCAAGCCGCAGCCCTGGGTTTCCAACGAATTGGCGACCTACGCCTCGTTCCGCTGCGATTTGCTCAACGCCTTCGACCGCTTCGATACGCTGTTCGACGAGGTGTATGGCGAGCCGGGCGTTTGGCAAGACACGCTCGACAGCATCAAGAACGACCCGAACGGAAACCGGATCGACCTGCGCCAGGATCTGGTGGCGCATCTCGGCCAGCGCGTGACGATCGTGACCGACTACAAACTGCCGATCACCCCGAATAGCCAGCGCAGTCTGATCGCGATCGAAGCGAAAGATGAAAAGGCGTTGGCCAGAGCGGTCGAAGACACGATGAAGAACGACCCGCGCGTCAAACAGCGGAAGCTCGGCGAGCAAGTCGTTTGGGAAATTCTGGCCGAAGACGAACCGACGCTCGAACTCGACGTGCAAGACGCGGACGCCTCCGGAAAAGAACCCGACGCCGACGCCAAAGGCGGCGCCGCGGCGCCGACCGGCACGCCCAATTCGGCCGTCACGGTGGCCAAAGGGCACTTGTTCGTCTCGTCGCACATCGAACTATTGGAAAAAGTCCTGGCCGATCTCGACCCGGAACAGCAGCTCGCGGAAGGCGAGGGCTACCGATTGGTGGAAGCGGAGTTCAGCAAGCTCGGCGCCCGGCAGACCTGCGCGCAGGGCTTCGCCAAGACCGACGAGCAGTACCGCGCCACCTACGAGTTGTTCCGCGAGGGCCGGTTGCCCGAGTCCGACACGTTCTTCGCCAAGTTTTTGAACCTGTTGCTGGGCGAAGAAAAAGAGGGCGTCACGCGCAAGCCGCGGCTCGAAGGCGGCAAGCTGCCGCCGTTCGAGGAGATTCGCCGCTATTTGGGGCCGGCAGGCAGTTTCGTCACCGCCGAGCCGAACGGCTGGTATGTCATCGGCTTCACTCTGGGCCATCAAACGCCGCTGCCCAACGCGTTGGGCCCCGGCGAGACCACGAAGAAGTAAAACCCTCTCCCAAAGGCAGAGGGGTCGCAGAGGGCCTCGATCAAGTGACCCTTCGCATCGCCAACGGCGCCGGCTTTCTAGGCGACAACCTCGACGCGCCGCGGCGCCTGGTCGAATCGGCCTCGCTCGATTATCTGACGCTCGAATACTTGGCCGAACTGACGCTGTCGATTCTGGCGCGGCTCCGCGAGAAGAACCCGGCGGCCGGCTATGCCGAAGATTTCATGACGGTGCTCGCCAGCCTGCTGCCGGCGCTAACGGCGCAGCCGTCATTGAAGATCGTGACCAACGCTGGCGGCATGAACCCTTGCGCCTGCGCCCAGGCCGCGGCGCGAATCCTGGCGGGCGCCGGTTTGGGCGGCGAAAAGATCGGCGTCGTCGACGGCGACGACATTCTCGCCGAATTGCCGGCGCTTCAGTCCGCCGGTTGCGCGTTCGAGAACCTCGACACGGGCGAGCCGCTGGCTTCGCTGAAGCAGCCGATCGTCAGCGCGAACGCGTACCTGGGCGCCCGCGAAATCGCCGCGGCTTTGGCTTCCGGCGCGCGGTTCGTGATCACCGGCCGCGTGGCCGACGCCTCGCTGACCGTCGGCCCCGCGGTCCACGAGTTCGGCTGGAAGTGGGACGATTGGAATCGCCTGGCCGGCGCCAGCGTGGCCGGTCATGTCATCGAGTGCGGCGCCCAGGCGACCGGCGGCTTTTATCCGCACTGGCGCGAAATCGATCTGGCCGACGTCGGCTATCCGATCGCCGAACTGGAGGCGGACGGAAACTCGGTCATCACCAAGCCCGAAGGTTCAGGCGGAACGGTGAACCGCGAAACCGTCGCGGAGCAATTGCTCTACGAAATCGGCGATCCGGCCCACTATCTAACGCCCGACGTCGACGCCGATTTCACGACGGTCGAAATCGAACCGCTCGCGCGCGATCGCGTCGCCATTCGCGGGGCAACGGGGCGAGCGGCGCCGGAGCGCTACAAGGTTTCGTTGGCCTATCGCGACGGCTATCTGGCGACGGGCCAGATGCTGGTCTACGACCGCAAGCCCGTCGAAAAGGCGCGGGCCTGCGCCGAAATCATCCTGGCCCGGCTGAAGGCGGCCGGCTGCGAATTCCGCCGGGTCAACGTCGAGTGTCTCGGCGCCGGCGAGGCCGTGCCGGGCTTGCACTCGCCGCCGCCCGGTTTGCGCGAAGTGATGCTGCGCATCAGCGTTCATGATCCGCGCCGCGAGGCCGTCGAGCGGTTTACCAAGGAGTTCGCCCCCTTGGCCACCAGCGGGCCGGCCGGTCTGGCGGGCTATGCCAGCGGCCGGCCTCAGGCGCGACCCGTGTTCACCTATTGGCCGACGCTCGTTCCCAAGAGCCGGGTCGCCCCGCGCGTGCGGGTGCAAACGGCCGCCGCATGGAGCGAACCGGACTGACGACGAGGAACGCAGCGAAATATGGCCAAAACGATCCTACTCTCTCAAATCGCTCACGCTCGCAGCGGCGACAAGGGCAACCACGCCAATCTCGGCGTGATCGCCTACACGCCGGCCGGTTTCGAATACCTGCGCGACATGCTGACCAACGAGCGCGTGGCCGACTTCTTCGGCGGCTTGGGGTGCAGCCGCGTCGAGCGTTTCGAGCTGCCCCGCTTGTGGGCGCTCAATTTCCTGCTGTACGATGCACTCGCCGGCGGCGCCAGCCGCTCGTTGCGGATCGACACGCAGGGCAAGTTGCTCAGCACGGCCATCGCCGATTTGACCTTGCCCATGCCCAAGAATCTGTCCGCGATGCAGCGTCGCTGAGGTAGGAGATAGGAGTCAGAATTGCCCCCTCTCCCTTTGGGAGAGGGTCGGGGTGAGGGCCGCCTGCGGCACGTCGGCGTGCAATCACCAACCCGCAATCCCCAACCACCAATCCCCGCTCTCCACATGCCTCCTCTCATTCGCATCAGCATCCACGAACACGCCGGCACGATCATCTTGAACCGGCCGGAGAAGCGCAACGCCTTGAACCGGGCGATGCTCGGCGAATTGGGCCAAGCGCTCGGCGATTTGCATCAGGAGCGCCGCGTGCGCGCCGTGGTGCTGACCGGCGCCGGGCCGGCCTTTTGCGCCGGCATGGATTTGAACGAAATGCGGGCCACGAGCCGGCAAGAAGACGCCCACGTGCAGTGGCACGAAGACGCCGTGCAGTATCGCGATCTGCTGGAACTGATGTGGCGCTATCCCAAGCCGCTGATCGCAGCCGTCAACGGGCCGGCGATGGCCGGCGGGGCCGGATTGCTGTTGGCCTGCGACGTCGTCATCGCCGCCGAGACGGCGAGCTTTGGCCTGCCCGAGCCGCTGCGCGGGATCATCGCCGGCATGGTGACGCCGCTGTTGCAATTTCGGATCGGCGGCGGTCAGGCCGCTCGGTTGCTGCTGACGGCGATCACGATCGACGCGGCGGAGGCCCTTCGCCTGGGATTGTTTCATGAGGTCGTGCATCCCGATCATTTGTGGCCCCGCGCGATCGAAGTCGCCGCGCAGTGCGCACGCTGTGCGCCAGAGGCTTTGCAGCTTACGAAGCGCGTGCTGAACGAGACGGTCGCCGAGCACTTGCCCATATTGCTTTCGGCCGGGGCCGCCGCCAGCGCAACCGCCCGCACCACCGAAGCCGCCGCCGAAGGTTTGGCCGCGTTCATCGAGAAGCGCGAGCCGAAGTGGCCGTAGCGGCGCGCGAGGCGAAATCGCGAAGCTGCGCCGGCGTCAGGCGGCCGTCGTGCAGCGCGCTGGCAATCAACACGCCGTCACAACCGGCCGCGGCCAACGATTCGAGATCCTCCACGCCGCGAACTCCGCCTCCGGCGACGATCTCGACGCCGGAGTCCAACTGCCGCAGGCGGCGGCAGATGCCTTCCGTGCCGGCGCCGGCAGACATGCCGACCCGCGCCAGGTCGAGCACGATCAATCGCCGCACGCCGAGCTTCAGGGCCGCCGACGCAATCCGAAAAGCGTCGAGTCCTCGCCACGCCGAGGCCGCGACCAGCGGAACTTCGGCCTTGAGATCCAGGCTGAAAACAAGCCGTTCAGGCCCGACCGCCGCGAGCATTTCCTTGAGCGCGTCCGGGCTGGCCAGCGACTCCAGGCCGGCAATCACGGCCGACAGCGGCTTTCCGTCCGCCCGGAACTCCGCGAGCCGCCTGGCCCGTTCGAGCGTCGTAATTCCGGCATCGACGCGCAGCGAAAGGCCGCAACCGGCAAGTTCGCGAAGAATGTCCCAGGCCGGTTCTGCCCCGGCGATCGCGTCCAACTCGGCGACGTAAATCTCGTCGATGGCGAATTGCTCTCGCAGCGCCCGAGCAACGGCGCCCGGTTTGGCGCCTGAGCAGAGCCGGCTTTCGATCGGCCGATACTCGTGCCGGCGGCCGCCGACCCCGCGGACCACAAGGCCGCCCATCAAGTCGATGACGGGAAGAATCTGCATCGAAAGCTCGGAGAATCGCAGCGGCCGTTAATTGATCGCATTCGGGCCGTAGAGCGGCAGATGGCGATAGTAGACTTCGAGAATCATGATCGCCAGGGCCGTGTTGTAGAGCCGGCCGCCTTCCGACGACCAACTGCCGCCAAAGTTCCAACTGCCGTTTTCATGCCCTTCGTTGGCTTGGGTGCGGACCAGATAATCGCGCATCCGGTAATTCCACTCTTGCCACTCCTTGCCGCCCCACTGGTGCAGAACCTGGGTGGCGTAGTAGTCGAAGTACATGTTATCGGGCGACGGGCCGTGGCGGCTGAGGATCGCCACGCCGTCGGCAATGCCTGGATGGTCCAGCGGCCAGCCGGTATACAACCGGCAGAGCAGGCCGACCGATGTCGTGGTCAACTCTTTGCCTTCTTTGACCCTCGGCTGGTACTGGTACTGGGCGCCCTGCTTGAATTCGACGCTGTCCAAGAACTTGGTGGCGCGATGGATCGTGTCTTGCGGCACGCGCAGATAGGCCATCTGGCCGCTCTTGAGGGCCATGATTTGCCAGCCGCTGACCGTCGTATCGCCCGGCATTCCGGGCGTATACCGCCAGCCGCCGCCGCGTTTGTCTTGGGCGCTGACGATGAAATCGATAGCAAGCTGAGCGTAGCTTTCCAGTTCCTTTTCGCGAGTCATCGCGTAGGCTTCGCAGATGGCGATCGCCGACAGGCCGTGCGAATACATCCCTTTGCCGCCGGACTCCATCAGGCTGCCGCCGTTGGTCGAAACCGACATTTGGCCGCAGAGATAGTAGAGGCCCTTTTTCACCGTCTCCTGATAATCGCCTTCGCGTTGCGTATCGCCGTGGCCCAGGAAAGCTAGCAAGGCCAAGGCGGTGGCGGGAACCGGCGAGGCGTAGCGTCCGGAATCCTTGCACTTGCCTCGGCACGGACCGTGGTCGAAATCGAAGAGCCAACTGCCATCGGCATTCTGATGCAACTGCAGCCAGCGCAAGCCGCGCGCGACGGCGTCTTCGCTTTGTTTGTTGCCGCCCCCTTCGGCCAGCAACTTGGCCCGCGCGCCTTGGCTGCGCCCGCCCAGCGAGCCGGCCACGTCTGCGTCGTAGGCGCCGAGCAACTCGCCGCCGCCGGCCAACAGATCGCCCATGTCCGAGACGATCGCCGTCGCGGCGCCCGGCGATGGCGACCGCGGATTGGGATTGGCCCCTTGGGTCTGGATCGACTTCGAAAGCTCCCTGGCCGTATCGTTCATCTGGTTATCGGTGACCGCATCCGATTGCAACCGGGCTTCGACCTGGTGGGCGTCGAGATTGGAGACCGGCGACTCGGCCTGCCCGGAATTCAACGCGACGAACGCAGGCAAGCCATGTTTGATTTCTTGCGACGCCGCGAGCAGGCCCAGCAGGATCACGAGCGCCGCGTGAAGGGCCAGGCTCGTCAGGCAGCTCGAAGCCTGCTTCCAGAACCGCTCGAACCGCTGCCGCCATGAAAGGAGGGGCGCCGCCACTTCGCTTGCGGGGTCCACCACGGGCTTGGGGACCGCGCCTGGCGGCGGTCGCACGATCGGCGGGGCTGCGATCGCGGCTCCCGAGCGCGGGCGGATCGGGGGCGGCAGCGTCGAAATGGCGGGGGCCGA
>DATNEC010000285.1:0-2170 GCA_035606815.1 Pirellulales bacterium | reverse complement strand
CTAACTCGATATCGACTATCGCCTGCGCCGAACCGGGGAACCTTCGCCCCAACCATGGTCGCACTTTTCGCCGTCCGCCTTGCGGTGCAAATGTCGTCGTACTATTTTGCCGCCGTGCTGATATGGTTCGCTGACTCTTCCGCCGCAGTCCGGACAAATTGCGCGCCCCTGGCGGTCGAATTGCACGTCGTTCGGGCTCATTTTAGCGCTTCGAAGCTAAATTTAAGATCAATCGCCGTTAAAATAGCTCTTCAATCTCGCGCTTGCCGAAATCCACCAGCGGGAACGGCCGCGATTGCGGGCCGGGCAGCTTGGTCTCTAGGTTCAGGCCCAAGCTGCGATAGATCGTGGCCACCACTTCCGCCGGCTCGACCGGCCGCTCGGCCGGCACGCCGCCGATCGGGTCGCTGCGGCCGACGACGCGCCCGCCTTGCACGCCGCCGCCCGCCATGTGGACCGTCCAGCACTGCGGCCAGTGGTCGCGCCCGCCGGCCGGATTGATTCGCGGCGTGCGGCCGAATTCCTGCAGGTTGCAGACCAGCGTCTTGCCCAAGAGACCGCGCTGCGACAGGTCTTCGAGCAACGCCGAATACGCCTGGTCGTACATCGGCACGACGATGTCGCGCATGCCTTCGATCGAAGTAAACGGCTTCGAGCCGTGAATGTCCCAGGTGATCTCGTCGAACACGGTGATGAACGTATTGATCGTCACGAATCGCACGCCGGCCTCGATCAGCCGCCGCGCCAGCAGGCAGCATTGCCCGAAGCGGTTCATGCCGTAGCGCTCGCGCACCGGCTGCGGCTCTTTGGCCAGATCAAAGGCCTCGCGGGCCTGCACGCTGGTCATCAGCCGGAAGGCGGCTTGGAAATTGCTGTCGAGCAATTGGGCGTTGTCGCTGGCCTCGAAGCTTTTCACCGTCTCATCGACGATGCTTCGCATGCGGCGGCGGCGGTCGAGCCGGGCCTCGCCGATCGAGGCGGGCGGCAGCATGTCGGGGACTTTGAAGTTCGGCTGCGACGGATCGGCCATCAAGGCGAACGGGTCGTGGGCCTTGCCCAAAAAGCCCGCCTCCTGGCCGTGCGGCAGATTGCCGCCGGTGCGGCCCATCGGCTCGGGCAGCACGACGTGGGCCGGCAAGTCGGTCTTGCGGCCGCGCAGATAGGCCAGCACGCAGCCGGCATGCGGCGTGTTGACGCCGCCGGTGAACAACCGGCCGGTCTGCATCATCTGGTGGCCCGTGTCGTGGACGGCGGCTGCCGTGTGAAAACAGCTTCGCACGAGCGAAAACTTGTCGGCGTGCTTGGCCATCTGCGGAAAAATTTCGCTGATCTCCAAGCCCGCGGCGTTGGTCTTGATCGGCTGGAACGGGCCGCGGATCTCGGCCGGGGCCTCGGGCTTCGGATCCCAGGTATCCAACTGGCTGGGCGCGCCGAGATTGAAGATCATGATCGCCGCGCGGTCGTCGTGCTCGGGCGCCACGGCGCCCGCCGCCTGGGCGGCCAGCAACTCGGGCAACGTCAGGCCGATGGCCCCCAGGGCGCCGGCTTGCAGGAAATCGCGGCGGCTGACGCCGTCGCAAGTCCGAGTTGAACCTTGTCCGGTGAGTTGCAACATCGCCAGGCATCCTTTCAGATACGTGCGGGTTTCCGTCGCGCGAGGAGGGAAAATGCGACCGCGAACCGCGCTAGTCGATGCTATCACGAAGCCATGCTAAGATCAAGGTTCCCAGCAGCTTGCGACCGCTCCCGAAACCGCCGGATGGGCAGCCATGCACGAGAAACCACGCCCCAATCACCGCCAGTACATCCGAGTCCTTCGCCGGATGACCCCCGAGCAGCGGTTGGCCAAGGCGTTCGAGTTATCGGAACTGACGAAGCGATTGTTCAGAGAGGGATTGCGCAAGCAATTCCCCGAGTTGTCCGAAGAGGATTTTCACCGACTTTATCTCAAACGGTTGGCGAAGTGTCACAATCGGAACTACTGAAAGGACTTTAGATAATGCAGCCCTTGCGTTACGGCATCCTTGGCGGCGGGTTCATTACGGCCTTTCAATTGCGGGCGCTCGAACAAGTGCGGGGCGTCGAAGTGGCCGGCCTCGTCTCGCGGCGCCCGCCCGAAAAGCTGGCGGCCAGCGTCCGCGAGCGCGGCTTGGGTGAAGGCCGCGTTTTC
>DATNEC010000281.1:0-8973 GCA_035606815.1 Pirellulales bacterium | reverse complement strand
TTCGCGGCGCAGCCAATTGATTGGCAAAGCGGCCTTGGGGCAGCTAGATTTTCGAGGCAGTCTTGGCCTAACACCATTCCGTAGAGTCATTACCGCTGCTCCGGCCCATTGCTCGCGCCCAGAGTCTCCGATAAGCTGCGGCCAAGTTTTGCAGCATTTCGAGGAGCCCCCATGCCGCCGCGTTTCAAGGTCGCCATCACCGATTTTTTGGATCACTCACCCGACGCCGAGTTGGAGATTCTCGGCGACCTGGCCCGCGTCGAATGTCTCTGTGCGCAGCACGAAGAAGAGTTGGCGGGCCGCATCGAAGACGCCGACGCGGTGATGATTTACCACTGCTTGCGGTTCACCGCCAAGTCGATCGAGCGGCTCAAACAATGCAAGCTGATCGTGCGCTGCGGCGTCGGTTACGACAACGTCGACCATGCGGCCGCCCGCGCGCGCGGCATTCCGGTGGCCAACGTCCCCGACTATGGCACCGAGGAAGTGGCCGACTCGGCGATCGGCATGGCGCTCTCGCTAGCCCGCGGCATCTCACTGCTGAATTCGCGGCTGCGGGCCGGCGGCGACGATTGGAGCTATTCGCACGCCGCGCCGCTGCCGCGGCTGCGTGGGCGCGTGTTCGCCGTCATTGGTCTGGGGCGGATCGGTTCGGCGGCGGCGCTGCGGGCCAAGGCATTGGGAATGGATGTCGCCTATTACGATCCTTACGCGCCCGACGGCCGCGACAAGTCGCTCGGCATTCGGCGGGTCGAAGCGCTGGACGACTTGCTCGCCTCGGCCCATATCGTGAGCCTGCACTGCCCGCTGACCTCGGAGACGCGACACCTGATCAACGCCCAGACGCTCGAAAAAATGCCGCAGGGATCGTACCTCGTGAATACCTCGCGCGGCGGCGTGGTCGATACCAGCGCCGTGCCGGCGACGATCGCCTCCGGCCGGCTGGCCGGTGCGGCGATCGACGTGCTGGAGCACGAGCCGCCCGCGGCCGACGACCCACTGATTGCCGCTTGGCGCGATCCGCGGCATCCGGCCCATCATCGGCTGATCGTCAATCCGCATGCGGCGTTTTATTGCGTTCAAGGGCTGACCGACATGCGAGTCAAAGGCGCCGAAGCCTGCCGGCGAGCGTTGTTGGGATTGCCGTTGCGAAATGTCGTGAATTGAACGGCCTCAGCATGTGGCACGGCCGCCCTCGGCCGTGAATGAATTCGAGGCGGGGCGGCCGGGCTACTGTCTTTGCTGGCCCGGACTCAGCGGCCGGCAAATCTTGCCCTGCTTTCCACGGCCGTCTCTGTCGCCCGTTTTTTCAATAAAGACGGCACAATCCTAATATAGCTTGTCATCGTTAAGGTCGATGCCTTTGAGGGGGAGTGCGCCGCTTACGGGGAGCGGCGTCCCTTGGAATGAAAGGCAAACCGGCAGAACGACCGGCATCATGGTTGACGCGCGCTACGGATCGCGGCAAATCCTTCGACGATTGGGCCGCGGGGGGGTGATCTTATGCAGCATGGCGCTGGCTTCTCTAGCGGCCGGCGCCGCGGCCCAAGAGGTGGCTCCTGCGCGGTCCGCCAATCTCGATATTCAGCCGTTGCCGCCCCCCAGCCCGCCGCCAATTCCGCCCGTCTTCCAACCGGCTATAGCGCCGCGGCAAGGGCCGACCCCGTCATCTCGCCCGGCGGCGCCTTCATCGACGCCGCGCACCGGCGGAGTTCCGGCTAGAAATGCCAGCTTGCAGGCCGCGGGGCCGGCGGGCGGATTGGAAACGCGGCTGCGCGAATTAGAGCAGCAATTCGACGAGCAGCGATTTCAAGTCGAATCGTTGCGGCAACAACTCGACGCCGAGCGGCAGGCGAAACAGGCGCAAGCCGCCGCCGCGGAAAAAGCGGCCGCCGACGAAAAGGCGGCAGGTTATCGCGTCGGCAGCAAGCTGGAGATGCGCGCCGGCTGGGCCAACGGCATCGAGCTCTACACGCCGAATCGCGACTTCTGGTTCCATGTCGGCGGCCGAACCCAGGTCGACGCCGTCTGGATGCAAGCGCCGGACAACTCGCTCAACGGGGCGGGCGGCGTCGGCGCCCAGGACGCCATCAACATTCGCCGCGGCCGGCTCCGCGCCGAAGGCACGATGTACGAGTTGATCGATTGGTGCGCGGAGTACAACTTCGTCGGCGCGACCTACCTGAATCCCGGTACGCCCCAGCCGGGCAATCCCGCGACCTTGGTGGGCCAGATCGCCGCCGTCCCCAGCTTCACCGACCTGTGGTGGAGCTTTCGCCGCGTGCCGGTGTTCGGAAACTTCACGATCGGAAACATCAAAGAGCCGTTCGGCCTGGAGCGGCTGGAAAGCAGCCGTTATCTCGACTTCATGGAGCGTTCGTTCAACCAGGACGCCTTCCTCGCGCCGTCGAACAACGGCTTCGCGCCGGGCATTCTAGTGTGGAACTACGCCGAAAACCGGCGGATGACCTACGCCGCCGGCCTGTTCAAGAACGTGCAGTACACGCCGTTCGCGTTCGGCGTCGGTGATGGAGACTATGCGGCCGACGGCCGCTTTACGTTCCTGCCCTACTACGATGCCGCGTCGAACGGCCGCTACCTGGTGCATTTGGGGCTGGGCGGCAGCTTTCGCGGCAACGACTTTCGCAGCGTTCGGTATCGCGCCCGCGGCTCGCTGCGCAACGGACCCGATGCTTTGAATTCGGTGTGGGCCGACACCGGGACGATCGCGTCCAAGGATGAAGGGATCATCGCCCCCGAGTTGATGATCATCTGGGGCTCGCTGTTCATTCAGGCCGAATATGCGGCGACTTATTCGACGCAAGCCGTGAATTCGGCCGGCCAACAAATCGGGACCGCGTTCTTCGACGGCTATTACGTGCAAGCGACGTACTTTCTGACCGGCGAGCACCGCCTCTACGACTATCAAAAGGGTCTTGTCGGCCGCGTGGTTCCCTACGAAAACGCCGCCTTCGTTCGCGGCGCCAGCGGCCGGCCGATCTTTCTCCGCGGCGCCTGGCAGGTCGCCGCGCGATACAATGAACTGAATCTCAACAACAAGGGGATCAACGGCGGGCAGCTTCGCGACATCACGTTGGGGCTGAATTGGTTCCTGAACCCCAACATGAAGCTGCAATGGAACGTCACCTTGACCCATCGCGACGGCCAAATGAACACGGCCGACGGCAATATCTACGGGGCCGGCATGCGGGTCGCCCAAGATTTTTAGGAGCGCCCCAAGGAGCTTGATCGTTCTACGACGCTTCTTCTTCGATCGGGATCTGCGCGATGTCCCTGGCCCCGCCGTTGAGACAGGCGGCCAAATGATGGCCGGCCGCTACTGCCGCAAGACACAACGTCACCGAGAGCAGCACATTCGCCATTGCTCGCGGCAGTGAACCGAACCGCATCAAGTCCAGCGTTTGCAGGCTGAATGCGGAGAAGGTCGTGAAGCCGCCGCATAGCCCGACCATGACAAATAGCCGGAAATTCTCCGAGACGGGGAATTTGCCGGCAGCGAGCGTGAGCGTTCCAAAAAAACCGATGACGAAGGAACCCAGGACGTTTATGATGAGGGTTCCCCAGGGAAACCGCTGGCTGATCGGAAGCGCGAGCACGGAAAGGCCGTAACGAGCCAGCGTGCCCAGGGCGCCGCCCGCCGCCAAGATTGCGTAAGTGGGGAAAGTCATGGCATTTCATCTATCAAAACGCTCCTGAACATGCAACGAGTTTTTCTTCTGTTGGGCTTGGTTTTGCCGTGGTTGAGCGTCGGAGCCGCGGCCGCCGCCGAGTTGAAAGTCGGCGTCGCCGAGGTCGACATCACCGCACCCGCGGGCTACCGCATGAGCGGCTACTTCAGCGAACGGCTGAACACCGGCATTCACGATCCGCTCAAGGCCAAGGCCCTTTATCTGGAACAAGGCGACCAGCGGGCGGCGCTCGTGTTTTGCGACCTGATCGGCATGCCGGCCTCGGTCGCGAAGCGGGCCCGCGAGTTGGCCCAAGCGAAGGCCGAGGCGCCTGGCGCCCACATCCTGATCGCCGCCACCCACTCGCACACCGGGCCGCTGTTCTACGGCACGCTGCGCGAGTACTTCCATCGGCGAGCACTCGAGCAAAAGGGCGCCGACGCGGCTGAAAGCGTCGATTACTCCGCCATGTTGGCCGAGAAGCTCGCGCAGGTCGTCGCCGCCGCTCGGGCAGCCGCCAAGCCGGGCGAATTGTCGGCCGGAGTCGTCGAACAGCCGGGGTTGTCGTTCAATCGGCGGTTCCACATGAAAGACGGTCGCGTTGTGTTCAATCCCGGCAAACTCAATCCGAACATCGTGCGCGTCGCCGGGCCGATCGATCCGCAAGTCGGCGTCTTGCTGGTGCGCGACGCGCAGCAGCAGCTCGGCGTATTGACGGCGTTTGCGCTGCATCTCGATACGATCGGCGGGACCGAGTATTCGGCCGATTACCCGTTCTACCTGGAGCGAGAGCTGCGCGCGAAACTCGGCCCGGCTTTGATCTCGATGTTCGGCAATGGAACCTGCGGCGACATCAACCACATCGACGTGACGAACGACCGCCCGCAAAAAGGCCAGCCCGAGGCCGAGCGGATCGGCGTCGAACTATCCAAAACCGTCTTGTCGGCCCTACCCGGGCTGAAGCCATTGGCCAGTCCCGCCTTGGCCGTGCGATCGGTCAAGGTCAACGTGCCTCTGCAACGCTACTCGCCCGAGCAGTTCGCGGCGGCGCAGGCCAACCTGGCGAAAGTCGGCACGAAAGAGCTGTCGTTCTTGGAACAGGTCGAGGCCTGCAAGATCGTGGCCATTCACTCGCGAGGCGTCGAAGTGCTGCCGTTGGAGGTGCAGATCTTCCGGCTCGATCCCGAAACGGCTGTGGTCGGATTACCGGGCGAGGTGTTCGTCGAACTGGGTCTGGCGATCAAGCAGGCTTCGCCCTTCCCGGTGACGATGATCGTCGAGTTGTCGAACGATAATCCGCATTACGTGCCGACCCAAAAGGCGTTTGCCGAAGGGAGCTATGAGACGGTCAATTCGATCGTCCAGTCGGGCGGCGGCGAAATGCTGGTCGATGCGGCAGTGAAGCTGTTAAAGGAGTTGAAGCAGTAGGAGAGAGCTCATGTTGAAACGGCGACTTACGCGCGGCGCGGCGATCGTGCTTGTGGTCGGCCTGGCGGCTTCGAGCTCGGCGCGGGCCGCGGAGGATGAATCGTGGGTGGGCAAGCACGTGCTCGGAAAGCGGCCCGATCTGGCGCTGAAGGTCGGCGAGCAATTCGGCGCCAAGGTCGCCGACCTGCCGCAGCCGATGCGCGTCGAGCGAGAGGAGGGCAAGTGGCTGTGGATCGATTTCGCCGGCAAGGCGGGTTGGCTTAAGAAAGACGACGTCGTCCCCGTCGAACAGGCCGTCGACTATTTCAGCGAGGTGATCCAGCGCGAACCGCGCAGCGCCTGGGCCTACAATCTGCGCGGACTCGTCCGCGAGCGGCAAGGCGAGCTGCAAGCGGCGATCCGCGATTTTACCGAAGCCTTGCGGTTCGATCCGCAGCTTGCCGTGGCGTACAACAACCGCGGCATCGCCCTGGACCGCAACGGGGAGCCGAAGCGCGCCATCGAAGACTATCGCGAGGCGCTCAAGCTCGACCCGAATTACGCCGCAGCCTATAACAATCGCGGGCTGGCTTGGTCCAGCCTGGGGGACGACAAACAGGCGATCGCCGATTTCGACCGGGCGATTCGCTTGGATCCGAAGTTCGCCTCGGCCCGCAACAATCGCGGCGTCGCTTGGGACAAAACGGGCGACCTGGCCCGCGCCGAGCAAGATTTCACGGCGGCCATCGGCATGGATCCCGCGTTTGCGGAGGCCTATGGCAATCGCGGCAATATTTCGCGGCGGCAAGGCAAGTACGAGCAGGCGCTCAAGGATTTCGACAAGGCGATCCGGCTCGACCCGGCCAATGCCGCCGCCTACAACAATCGCGCGTGGCTGCTGGCGACCTGCCCTGACGAGGACCATCGCGACGGCAAAGCGGCCGTCGAAGCGGCCACGAAGGCCTGCGAACTCGCCGATTGGAAAAGCCCCGACTGGCTCGACACCTTGGCCGCTGCTTATGCCGCATCCGGCGATTTCGAATCGGCGATCAAACGCCAGACCCAGGCGATCGAGTTGGCGCCCGAGCCCCAGCGGGCCGACATGCAATCGCGGCTCGAACTCTATCGCGCCGGCAAGCCCTACCGCGAGGCGCCCGCAAAGTAACGCGGACGCGGCAAAGCGCCGCCGTTCCGAAGGCCCCGGCGCCGCTGGCGGGATCGTCGGAGCCGAGTTAGACTGGCATCCCCAAGCCGTTGCAAGTCGCGACGGCGATGTTTCCTCCCGCGGAGTCGGTGTTGAAGATCGGCGAGACCGAGATCGTTGAAGCGTTTGCCGAAGCGTTTCGCATGCGCTACGTGCGGCTGGTTGTGACGGCCCACGACGAACATTGGCTGGACGCCGCCGCGCGGGAATTCACCGGCTATGCCAGTTCGGTGATCGCCTGCGACGCCGAGGCCGGGGTCGAACGGGCGCTCGGCCCGGACGAAACGCCCGACGGCCGGCCGGGCCTGGCCTTTTTGGTGTTCGGCTTTTCGACCGACGCCCTGGCGAAGGCCGTGCCCAATCGGGTCGGCCAATGCTTGATGACCTGCCCGACGACCGCCGTTTTCGACGGACTCGCCGACGGCGAAGAACGCATCGCGCTCGGCAAGCAGATCCGCTTTTTCGGCGACGGATTTCAAAAGAGCAAGTTGCTCGATGGGCGGCGCTATTGGCGCGTGCCGGTGATGGACGGCGAGTTTTTGGTGCAGGAATCGGTCGGCGTCGGCAAGGGGGTCGCCGGCGGCAACTTGATCGTGCAGTCGGCCACGCTCGACGCCGGGCTTTCGGCGGCGCGGCGCGCGGTCGAGGCCATTCAGCCGCTGGCCGGAGTCATCACGCCGTTTCCCGGCGGAATCGCCCGTAGCGGCAGCAAGGTCGGCTCTCGTTACAAAAAGCTGCCCGCCTCGACGGCCGACGCCTATTGCCCCACGTTGCGAGGGCGCGTGGCGACGCAGTTGTACACGGCCGCCAATTATGCGCTCGAAGTGGTGGTCGACGGCGTCGACGAGGCGGCGGTTGGCGGCGCAATGGCCGCCGCGCTGCGCGCCGCGGCAGGCCCCGGCGTCGTGGCCATCGGCGCCGGCAATTACGGCGGCAAGCTCGGCAAGTTCCATATCCGGCTGCACGAGTTGCTGTCGAGCTAAGGCGGAGACAGGAGATCGTAAAATCTCCTCCTCACTCCTCACTCCTCGCTCCGTCTCGCCCGGCGACATGCATCTCCGCGAGCGCGGGTTGCAGCCGTTCCAACTGGCATTGCAACTCCTCGAACGCCTGCGGCGCGGCGGCCAGCTCGCCTCGCTTGCCGATCATCTCCAGTCGCCGGGCCGCTTCGACGGCATCGGCCGCGGCGAAGTTGACCAGCGCGCCTTTGAGCGTGTGGGCCGCCAGACGCAACTCGGCCGCATCGCCGGCGGCGATCGCCCGGCGAGCTTGGGAGACCAGACGCGGACATTCCTCCCGAAAGACTTCGACGATCTCTTCCAGCAGGCCGCGGTCGCCTTGCAAGCGATCGAGCGCGGTCGCCCAGTCGACGACCGCGGAATTCGCGGCGGTCGCAGTGGCGGCGGGTTTGGCCTGCGCGCCGCCCGAAAGCACTTGCTCGATCACCGCCAGCAGCTCGCGCGCTCGAATCGGCTTCGACAAGTAGCCATCCATGCCCGATGCCAGACATCGTTCGCGGTCGCCCACCATGGCATGGGCCGTCATGGCCACGATCGGCAAATGGCGCCCCTTGCCGGTCTCGGCGCGGCGGATGGCGGCGGTCGCCTCCAACCCGTCGAGCTCGGGCATTTGCACGTCCATCAAGACCAGGTCGAACGGCTGGGCCTCGACGGCGGCGACGGCCTGGCGCCCGTTGTTGGCCACCGAAACGCGATGGCCCCATTTCTCCAACAGACACACGGCCAGCTTCTGGTTCACCATGCTGTCCTCGGCCAGCAGAATCCGCATCTGCCGATGCGGCCCGGCCGGGTCGGGCGCCGTTTCGTCGAGCGCGGCCGCGGCCAGCGCCGGCGCCCCGAGCGCCGCCATGATCGCGTCGAACAGCTCCGATTGCTTGATCGGCTTCATCAGATACGAGGCGATGCCCGATTGCTGGCTGCGAGCGAGATCGCCCGGCCGGTCGCCAGAGGTCAGCATCATGATCGTGGCGCCGGCCAGTTGGGCCTGCTGGTGGATCTGCTCGGCCAGCGCAAAGCCGTCGACGTCGGGCATGTGCGCGTCGAGCAGCACCAGCGAAAAGGGCGTTCCGGCCATCGCCGCCTGTTGCATCTTTTCGAGCGCTCTTTCGGCCCCCTCCGCCTCGTCGGGCCGCATCTGCCAATTGCCGAGCATCTCCGTCAAGATGCGGCGGTTCGTGCGATTGTCGTCGACCACCAGCACCGACAGGCCCGGAAGGCCGGGCGATTCGCTCCGCGCGGGCTTGGCGGGCAGTTCGTCGGCCAGCCCGAGCCTGGCGGTGAAGCGGAACCGGCTGCCGCGGCCTTCTTCGCTTTCGACCCAGATCCGACCGCCCATCAATTCCACCAGCTTGCTGGAGATACTCAGCCCCAGCCCCGTGCCGCCGAAGCGGCGCGTCGTCGAGCTATCGGCCTGTTCGAAGGCGCCGAAGATCAATTCGCGCTTATCCGCGGGAATGCCGATGCCGGTATCGGAAATGCAAAACTGCAGTTCGATCTCGTGATCGGTCCGCGAGGCCGCGCCGATTTCGACGAGCACCTCTCCGGCATGGGTGAACTTGACGGCGTTGCCGACCAGGTTCACCACCACCTGCCGCAAGCGGCCCGGATCGCCCACGACTGCGTCGGGCACGTGCGGCTCGACGCGGCAGGCCAG
>DATNEC010000276.1:0-2653 GCA_035606815.1 Pirellulales bacterium | reverse complement strand
GCTGCTCTTGCGGACAGGCGCCTCCGGCGAGCCGACGGCCAACGATCTGGAACTGGTCGCTTCGCGCACCGAGACCGAGCTCCCTTATCATCGCATTTCGCCCTTTCTGGCCGCCACCGTGCTGCGCGAAGGCGAGGCGGTCATGGCGCGCAACGTGATGGGCGACAGCAATCTCGGCAGCCGTGACGCCAAGGGCGATATCCATGCTACCAGCGTGATTTGCGCGCCGGTGCGGCGCGGCAAGAAGGTCTTCGGCCTGGTGCATCTCTATTCGACGGCCAACGAACACGTGCCCGACCCCGACGATTTGGAATTCACGCTGGCCGGCGCCGATACGCTGGCCGTGGCGCTGCAAAACCTGAATCGCCGCCAGGAACTGGCCGAGAACCTGAACCAGATTCGCGACGAGAACCAGCAGTTGCGCGAACGGCTGGGCGTGCAGAGCGAAATCATCGGCAAAAGCCGCGCGATGGATCGCGTGACCGAAGAAATCGCCCGCGCGGCGCCCACCAGCGCCACGGTGCTGATTCGCGGCGAGAGCGGCGTCGGCAAGGAGTTGGTCGCCCGCGCGGTGCATTTTTCCAGTCCGCGGCGCAAGGGCGCCTTCGTCTGCTTGAACTGCGCGGCCTTGTCCGAAAGCTTATTGGAGAGCGAACTTTTCGGCCACGAGCGCGGGGCGTTCACCGGCGCCGTGAACCGCAAGATCGGCAAGTTCGAGGCCTCGCACCAGGGCACGCTGATGCTCGACGAGATCGGCGAGATGAGCCCCACGATCCAGGCCAAGTTCCTGCGCGTGCTCGAAGGCCACCCGTTCGAGCGCGTGGGCGGCAGCGAGCCGGTGAAGGTCGACGTGCGCGTGATCGCCGCCACCAACCGCGACTTGGAAAAAGACGTGGCCGAAGGACGCTTCCGCCGCGATTTGTATTTCCGCCTGCACGTGTTGGAAATCTTCGTGCCCGCTTTGCGCAAGCGGCCCGAGGACATCCCCGAGTTGGCGCATTACTTTTTTCACAAGTACAACCTGGAGACCGGCCGCCGGCTGCGCGGCTTCACGCCGCGGGCCATGGAGCAGATGGTCCGCTATCGCTGGCCGGGCAACGTCCGCGAGTTGAAGAACGTCGTCGAGCGGGCGATCGTGCTCGCCGCCGGCGATCATATCGACCAGGAAGACCTGATGCTCTCCAAGTTGCCGACGACCGGCGACACGAACGAAGCGGCGCCCGCGGCCGCCGAGTTCAAGCCGTTTTCGCTGGCCGAGATGGAGCGCCGCCACATTCTGGCCACCCTCAAGGCCACGGCCTGGAACAAGAGCCAGACGGCGCAGTTGCTCGGCATCGAGCGCTCGACGCTCGATCGCAAAATCCGCCGCTACGAGTTGGCCGAGTATTCACCCGGCCGAGCGACGTAGAATAGCTTTGAGTCTTCTCAGGAGTCGAGCGATGCTCAAAGAATTCCAACGGGAATCATCCGAGACGCCGGTCGAAGTCCGGCGGTTGGAGGCCGGCGACCATCTCGATCAGCCGGAATTCCACCGGATGTATGCCGCCATGCCGCCGAAGTTCCGCGCGGAATTGATCCAGGGAGTCGTCATCGTGCCCTCGCCTCTCTTGTTCGACCACGGACGGCATCATTCGCTCGTCATGGGCTGGCTCCTGGCTTACGACGCTGCGACGCCTGGCACGTTGTCGGTCGACAACGCCACGATCCTCCTGCCTCCCGACAACGAGCCGCAGCCCGATGCGTCGCTGGTCATTGAACCGGCTTGCGGCGGCCAGTCGCGCCAGGAAGGCGGGTATCTGGCGGCGGCGCCGGAACTGGTCGTCGAAGTCGCTTCCAGCAGCGTCTCATATGATTTGCACAGCAAGTTCCGTTTATACGAACAGGCCAAGGTCCGCGAATACGTCGTCGTCGTGTTGCGGGAGAAACAGGTGCGCTGGTTCGCGCTTGATGAGAGCTCGCGGTTCGTCGAGCGTTCCGCCGACGCCGACGGAATCTTCCGTTCGACGATCTTTCCCGGCTTGTGGCTCGACGAATCGGCTTTGCTTTCGGCCGACGCAGCCAAGTTGCTGCAAACCCTGCGCACCGGCTTGGCCAGCGCGGAACACGCGACTTTCGTTCAGGCATTGCAGGCGAGGCGCGACGCCTAGGGCTTGCCAATGCAATATAAATGCGTGTCGGAGCGCAACAGCAATTGACCGTCGCTCACGGCGGGACTGGCGTTGAAGATGCTCGGATCGCCGGCAATCACGTTGTGGGCCAGCAGTTCGTACTCGGGCTTCGCCGCCAACACATAGACGCCCTTATCGCGCGAAACATAATAAATCTTGCCGTCGGCCGCGACCGGCGAAGCGTAAATGCGGTCGGGTCGCGGCTCGATTCGCTCTTCGTAGACCGCCTCTCCGGTTTTGGCGTCGATGCAATACGCCACGCCCTTGCTTTCGCTGACCCAAAACAGATATCCGTCGTGGTAAACGGGCGAAGAGACGTTCGAACCCTTGGGCGTCTTCCACAAGATTTTGTCGCTCACGTCCCCCTCGCCGCCGGCTGGCACGGCGACGCCCGGTTTCCCGCGGCCGCCGATGGCATACACGACGCCGTCGTGGGCGATGACGCTGGGGCAAACGTAGTCTTCGATGCCCGAGCAGTGCCAGCG
>DATNEC010000266.1:0-4494 GCA_035606815.1 Pirellulales bacterium | reverse complement strand
AGCTCGGTTTCGAAAACGTCAGCCAGCCGAGCGCAAATCCGCCCGCGCTCGCCGCCGCCAGCACCACCGCGATCAGTCGCGTCATGCGCGCGCTCCCGTCAAAAGTTTGCGGTTCCGAGGAACTTTGCTTGCCCGCCGTTTCGTCAGAATTCGCCGATGAACTCGCCGCCCGCCCGCGTGGCCAGCGCCGTCCAAATCGTTTGCGAGACGCTGTTGGAGACAAACCGCACGCTGCCGTCGGCGAGCAGCAGATTGACGCCCGCATTGTGCCAGCTTCGCGCGCCTTTCAATCCGTAGTTGTTCGCCGTGTTCAAACAGTCGAACATCTGCGAGTTCGGCGCCAGATAGTGGTTGTAGGCGGTGGCGAGGTAGCCGCCATTGATCCAGCGATCTCCGCGCTGACCTGTAAAAGTGGTCGTCGCCGCGCACGTGGCCGGGTCCATGCCGCTGCCGCTGATGTCGATCGCCAGCAGCATCGGATCGCGCGGCGCCGGCGCCGACGAGAGGGCCGCAAGGCCGCTGCCATACGTGGCTTCGCTGAACGCCGCCGTGTTGGTCGTGCCGTCGCGGATGTCGCTCATCGCGATGGGATGCGCATTGCCGGCCCCGGCCAGAATGAACATGCCGTTGGCGGTCGCGTAGTCGCCGTTCACGATTCCGTTCTGGCTGAGGCCCGTGCCCGTGCAGGAGACATAGTTCGTCCCCCCGAACGTCACTCCGGGCGTGGCCCCATTGCCGCCGGGCACGCCTCCGCGGTCGCTAGGGCAGGAGAAGACCGAGACGGCGGTCTGCGCCGGGATGGCGTTCGGCCCCTTATAGGTCGAGGTGGCGCCTTGCCAGCCGGTGAAGTCGATTTCGTTGAACAATGCCTGTTGTTCGACGAAAGGCAGCAGATGGGCATGCACCGAGAACGCGAACGGGTAGGTATCGCGCACTCCGGGAAAGTATCGCAGCGAGTCGTGGTAGTGCTGCAAGGCGACGCCGAACTGCTTGAGATTGCTCGTACAGTTCAGCCGCCTCGCCGACTCGCGCGCCGCCTGCACCGCGGGCAGCAGCAAGGCGACCAAGATGCCAATGATGGCGATCACCACCAGCAGCTCGATCAGGGTAAAGGCTTTGCGGGTTTTCATCAGGGGTCTCGACTTGGTTCTCAAGGGCGTGGGTCAAAGATCGGCGGCGCCTGCCGCTCGACGATGGCCACGCGCGCCTAAGTCTCTTCCGACCGTTCGGTTTCGCGGGAGCGAGCCGTCGGCGAACGACTTAAGCGCGCATGACCATCCACAAGCGGCGTGACGCAAATCGGGGAGCAGCGCTACAAGCCCAATCGGCAGGCGCACGGCGCCGGCGCGGCGAGAAGGGCTTGCTCCGAGATCTTCGCGCTACTCAGCCGCGAGGCGGCGGAATCGGAGGAGAACCCAAAACGGAAGACGCAGACTCCGAACAAGGGCGAACCCAGCCGACTGGGTTCCACTCGAAGTCGCAATGAAAGATCGCCGGCGGCGGAGTCGCCGCGGCCAAAAAGCTCCACAGCGGCGATAGCCCGTTGCACTGCCGCAGGGCCGCGATCGTAACGAAATCGACCTGCCCCTGGCCAGGTTGCTCGGCGCGGTCCAATTGCTCAGCCGAACTTGAATTGCGCGGCTGGTCGTGGTGGTCGTGACAAGCTTTGGCGGCGCAGCAGCCTTTCGCGCCGGAATCGGCGGGCTCTTGGCGCCTCGCGGCGACGACCACGGCCAACGGCGGTTCGACCCCATGCCGCTCGGCCCACGCGAGCCGCTCGGCCGGGGTCGTGCAGCAGCAATTGTGCCAGCACTGGTGGGCGCTCGCGCAGCCGCAAGCATGGTCCATGCACGGAAATGGTTCGCTATGGTCCTTGCGACTCAGGACGGGTAAGGGCAGACCCGTTGCCGCGATCAGGTATCCGGCGAGCGCAACGGCGATCGCAGCCGATCGGGCCGGCCGGAAATGAAATCGGCGAAGTCTATTAGGAGGGATCATCTTGGCCAAGCCGCTCACAAGGCGGGGTCGTCCAACGACGCGAGGTCGTCAAATGACTCGGTAGGTCAAACCGTGCGGCTCGCTCCTCGTGAGCCGAGTCTAAGCGCCTCGCAATGCGATGTCAAACGAAAAGCAGGCAAGCCAAATGGTTGCGGCGAATTTCACCAACCGGCTATGATCCGGTCATCGGCCGACCGGCGCAGGCTTACAGCGGCGGGCCGGTTTCGCAGTCTTGGCAGGAGCGAGGTTTTTTTCGGAGGAGCCAGCGAAATGAGTTCCAAACAGCGGCGGTTGGCGGTGGTCGGGTGTATTGCGTTGGTCAGCGTCATTCTGGCCGGTCGGAGCCTGTACCGGCAATTGCACGGCGACGGCGCGCTGTTCGCCCCGAGGAATCAAGAATCTAAATCGCCGACTAAAAATCCGCCGCCCTTCGTGGTCCGCCGCGACGGCCGGGCGGGCAAGATCCAAGCGGTGCAACTCCCCTGGGAAGACGCGCGCGGCGGCGGCGGTTTGCTGAAGCGCATCGGCGGATGCCTGCCCGCCGGTCAGGGAGTCGACGTGCTCTGGAGCGAAGGCGGTTTGTACCTGATCAAGCGAAAAGGACTCCTCAAGCGCGTCTGGGGCGGCGATGCCGTCGAGGGGCAATTCCGTTCGCCGGGCTTTATCGGGACAAGCGTTTGTTTCGATGGAAAATATGTCTGGGCCGCGCTCACGCGATATTCCGAAAAGGCGCCGCGCCTGATCGTACTCGATCCGCAATCGGAGGAGAGCTGGGAGTTCGGGGCCGAGCACGGCTTGCCTTTTGAGGGCCTTGGACCGGAGGCCAAGCCGGACGAGCAAGCGTTTTTTTCCGTGGGGCCTATCGGGCCGGGCAAAGCGTGCGTCGCCGCCTGGTCGAGATCGACGCAATTGGCCGTCGTCCACTTCGATCCGAAGACGGGCGTATCCAGCAAAGTCTTCCATCGGGCCGAAACGTCTGTCGACGCGGCCCCCGGACAACGGCCCGATCCGCAGACGCTCCGGAAGACCGAGTTGAGTTTCCAGCCAGACCGGATGCTCAGGCTCGCCGCGCCCGAGGCGCAGGATCGTGCGCCGGCGCCGCGGATGCTGATCGGCCGCCATCTCGCCGCCGGAGACGATGCGCCTCCACTGGTGCTCGATACCGAATCGCTGACCCTCGAAGTCATCGAAACGCCTCCCGACATGCAGTTTGCGCTCCGCTCCGGACATTATGTCGTTCGCGACGACGCGATCTACTGGCTCAAAAAAGTGCCGGCGCATCCGTATAAACTGGTGTTGGCCCGCGCCGCCTCGCCGAAATTCGAAGAAGAGTTGTTGCTGACCGACATGGCCGTCGGCCGCATGACGACTTACGACGATCGCATCTGCGTCGTCGGCCGCATCTGTTGGCTTTGGCAGCCTGGCTCGCCGAATATCGAGCGGATTGGAGCGCAGACGCCTTGGACTTCGAGAGGCTACCTGCACGTCGGGGCTTCGTCCTCGGAACCGATCTTCGAAGGCCAAAGATACTACCTCGATGACGTCTTTCCGAGCCAACACTACGGAGTGCTCGCGACCGCATCCGTCAGACAGTCGGGGAGCAACTTCACCTTTTCCGACCGCACCTTTCAATTCGGATTGACCGGCGATCCGCAACTGACTCCCGATTCGCACGAGACGCCCGGCCCCGCCGGTTCCCAGCTCGCCGAGAAATTGCCGGCGGGCGCTTCGGCCAGCGAATTGACGCTCTTTCCCGCCGATTCCGAGGGGAAGATCCATGCGGCCCTGGGCAAAAGCGTCGAGGCGAACGACGACGGCGATGCGAGCTATCCGGTGCTGGCTCGCGAAATCGTCCGGCAAGCCTTCCTGATGGCGGCGCGCGACGAATTGCAGTGGACCACGCGCGACGCGGCGCTCTACGAAACTTCGCCCGCGGCGAACGACGCCGCGGAGAAGCTTTTGCTCCACACTCAGTTTTCGGCGAACGGCGACGCCCAGTTCTGGTTGAACGACATCGACGACCGAGGGCGCGCGGCGACCATCTGGCGGGAGAAGCTGGCGATGCGCACAGGCGGCGCCGGCTCGCTCGACTACGGAAAGCTGGCCGAGGCGGCCGAGCGTTGGTCGCGCGAGGTCTTTCCGAAGTTGTTGCAGCGCGACAACCTAGCGGGAGAGCGCAATGCCTCGGGCGACGCCGCCGTCTCGCCCGCGGCCGCGAAGTGGCTTGGCCAACTGACGTTCACCGCGCAGTGCGCGGTACTGCGCGAATTGCATCACGCCATCCGCCGGCAGGGCGAAAGCGACGAGTTGCTCGGCGCCTTGGTCCGGGCCTATGCCAACCTGGGCGTGATTACGGAGTTCCACTGGACCGCCTTGCACAAGGCGTGCAAAGCCAGGGCCTTGCTCTATGCCGAACGGCTGCTGGCCAAGAATCCGAAATCGGCCTGGGCGCTGCGACATCGCGCCTACGCCGAGGCGCTGATTGGGTTGCACCAG
>DATNEC010000250.1:0-9118 GCA_035606815.1 Pirellulales bacterium | reverse complement strand
GACGCCCTTCTTCCCTGCGACGGTCTTTTTCGGACCCTTGCGGGTGCGGGCGTTGGTTCGCGTGCGCTGGCCTCGAACCGGCAATCCGCGGCGGTGTCGCAGGCCGCGATAGCAGCCGATGTCGCGCAACCGGGCGATGTTCTGCGCCGTCTGGCGACGCAATTGCCCCTCGACCACGTAATCCTTGTCCAGCAGTGCAGCCAACCGGGCCAGTTCGTCTTCCGCCAAATCGCGCGCATGGGCCTGCGGATCGACGCCGGCCTTGTGGCACAACTCGCGCGAGACCTTCTTGCCGACCCCGTACAGGTAGGTCAGCGAGATGACCGTGGGCCGATCGTTCGGAATATCAACTCCCATGAGACGCGGCATAACTTATTGACTCCTTCGGCGTTAACCACTGACGCTTGCGCTAACGACTGACGCTTGGGTTAACCCTGCCGCTGCTTGTGACGGGGATTGTTGCAAACCACGAAAACCACGCCGCGCCGACGGACGAGCTTGCAGTTTTCGCAGATTCGTTTGACGCTCGCGCGAACTTTCATGGGCCTATCTTTTCCAGCTTCGGACGCCTGAACCAAAGCGACTGAGTATAGACTTCCGGCCCTGCCTGGTTCAAGCCCCCTTGGGCCTTAAAACTACACTTCTTCGCCGTTCGGCCCGGCGGTCAACGCCACCGGACCCTCTTTGGTGATCGCGATCGTGTGCTCGAAATGCGCGCTGGCCTTGCCGTCCTTCGTCACCTGGGTCCAGTGGTCCGAGAGCCCTTTGACTTTTTGCGTGCCGATGTTGACCATCGGCTCGACCGCGATCACCAACCCGGGCCGGAGCTCGAAATCGCCGTTTTTCAATAATTGCTTGCTGCGGAAGTTCGGCACCTGCGGCTCCTCGTGCATTTCGCGGCCGATGCCGTGTCCCACGAACGTCTCGACCACGTAAAAACCCGCGTCGCGAACGTATTTTTCCATTTCCGCCGCCACGTCGCTCCAGCGGCCCTTGACCCGCATCAACTCGATGGCCAAATCGAGCGTGCCCTTGGTGACGTCGAGCAGGCGCTGCTTCTCGGCGGAGATTCGCCCGACCGGCCGCGTCACGGCCGCATCGCCGCACCAGCCGTTCAGCTTGCACCCGGTGTCGATGCTCACGACGTCCCCTTCGAGGAGCTTGCGCGGCCCCGGAATCCCATGAACGACTTCTTCGTTCACCGAAATGCAGGTCACGGCGGGAAACGGCACCTTGCCGGGAACTCCCTTGAACAGCGAAACGGCCCCTCGCTCGACGAAGTAGCTTTCAATCGCCGCATCGATCTCTCGCGTCGTCACGCCCGGCTTGACCAGCGCGGCGGCGGCCTGGTGAGCGTGCCACACGACCAGGCCGGCCTCGCGCATCAAGGCGATTTCGCGGGGAGATCTCAAATTCAACACGCTCTCTCAACTCCTTTGACTTAACCCGGACGATCGCCATTCGCAGAACCTCCCGAGGCGGTCCGAACGGCCTCCTTGATCCGCTCGAAGACCTCGTCGGGCGAACCGCGGCCGTCGATCGTGTAGAGAATCCCTTGTTTGCGATAGTAGTCGAGCAGCGGGCGGGTCTGGTTCCAGTACGATCGCAGCCGCTCGGCGATCACTTCGGGCCGGTCGTCGCTGCGGGCGCGCCCGGCCAGACGCCGGATCACGTCCGCGTCGTCCACTTTCAATTCCAATACCAAATCGATCGGCCGGCCGCATTCCCGCAACGTCTCGTCCAGCGATTCGGCCTGCCGCAGGTTCCGCGGAAAGCCGTCGAACATGGCCCCGGCCGCGCAATCGTCTCGTCCGAGACGTTCGCCGACCAGTTTCAGAACGATCTCATCGGGCGCCAATTGCCCGCTCGCCAGATAAGGCTCGGCCAGCGCTCCCGCGGCCGTCCGTTCGCGGATCGCCTGCCGCAGCAGATTGCCGGTCGACAGGTGGGGAATCCCCAAATGCTCGACCAATCGGGCTGATTGGGTCCCTTTGCCGGCGCCCGGCGGACCTAAAAAAATTATCCGCATCGTGATTCCGGGCCCTCGGGCCAAACGCCTCCGCCTGGCGCCATGCGCCTCGCTACTCTTTCGACATGCCCTTCATCGATGGACGGCCCTTCATCAATGGACGCATTGCCCGCGCCGAACGCTTCATGTTTTTTCCAGCAGTCCCCGATAGTTTCTCATCACCAAGTGACTGTCGATTTTCTGCACCAGATCGAAGGCCACGCTGACCGCGATCAACAGGCCCGTGCCACCGTAAAAACTGGCGATCTGATAGTCGATGTTGACCATGTTGGCGACCATCGTCGGCATGATCGCCACCAGCGCCAAGAAGCCGGCGCCGACGTAGGTAATGCGGACCATCACCTTTTCCAGGTAATCTGCCGTCCGCTTGCCCGGGCGATAGCCGGGGATGAACGTGCCGAAGCTCTTGAGGTTGTCGGCCATGTCCTTGGGGTTGAACGTGATGGCCGTCCAGAAATAGCAGAAGAAGTAGATCAAAATCACATACAGCACGTTGTGGGTGAACGAGGTGTACGAGATGAACGCCCGGCTCAGTTCCGCGAGCCAGCCGACGTTGGGAAACAATTTGCTCAGGTAGTCGAAGAACAACGAGGGAAACATCAGCAAGCTGCTGGCGAAAATGATCGGCATCACGCCGGCCTGATTGACCCGCAGCGGCAAATATTGCCGGCTGCCGCCATACACGCGGCGGCCGCGCACGTGCTTCGCGCTCTGCGTGGGAATGCGCCGCTGGCCTTGCGTGATGAACACCACGCCGAACACCACGCCGACGAACAAGGCCACGAGCACGATCAGCTTGGCCACCCCCATTTCGCCGGGCCCGCCCTCGAGCACCAGTTCGCCCTTGAACAGCGGCTTGAGCAACTCGAAGCCGGCCTTGGGCATGCGCGCCAGAATGCCGGCCATGATCAGCAAGCTGATGCCGTTGCCGATGCCGAACTCGTCGATCTGCTCGCCGAGCCACATCAAGAAAATCGTGCCGGCCGTCATCGTCATCACCGACACCACGTACCACGAAAGCGGTAGCACGCCGTTGGGCATGAACTCGCCGGCGATCATGTCCTGGCTGACGAGCACGCGGACGTAAAACCAGCTTTGAAACAAGCACAGCACGACCGTGGCATAGCGCGTGTATTCGTTGATCTTCTTGCGGCCGCTTTCGCCTTCCTTTTGCAGCTCTTCCAACGGCTTCCAGACGCTGGCCAGAAGCTGAAAGATAATCGACGCCGAAATATAGGGCATGATCCCCAGGCCGAAGATCGTGGCCTGGTCGAGCTGCGAGGCGCTGAACGTCGCCACGTTTTCCAGGATTTTGCCCAGGCCCTCGGCGTTCGCCGAGGAAAACAGGCTCTTCGACTGGTCGATGATCGGCAGCGGAATCCAGGAGCCGATGCGATAAATGCCCAACAGGCCCAAGGTGAGCAGAATCTTGGTGCGCAGCTCGGGGATCGTGAAGACGACGCGCAGTTTTTCCCACATGGTTCGGTCCGTCCTTTATGGAGGCATTCTGCCGGTTACCGGACGCATCCATCCGTGAAGCCCGCCGGCCGCGAGACCCGCCGGCCGCCGCAATCTCGCGAAGCTCGTCGCGCCGCTTCCACTCCTACGAAAGCATTCTGACGGTTGAGGCCCGTGCCGATCAAGACCGGCCGGGCGACAAAGCCCCAAGCGCCGGGCCCCCAAACTCCGGGCCCCAGATCCGGCGCCCAAGGCCAAGCGTCCGGGAGTCAGGCTTTGGCCTTCTTCTTGCGAGGTTGTTTGACGACCGGCGCCTTGCCGGGCAAGACCACGGCCTCGCCGCCGGCGGCCTGGATTTTTTCCAGCGCCGACTTGCTGAAGCGATGCGCGGAAATCTTCAGTTTCTTGGTTAATTCCCCGTCGCCCAGCACTTTGAACACGTCGTAGCGCCCCTTCAGTTTTCCCAGCGCGGCCAGGGCCTCTGGAGTGACTTCGGCGCCGGGATCGAACCATTGGTCCAAGTCGCCGAGATTGAGCGTCTTCACCTGCTCGGCCCAGCGATTGTTGAAGCCGCGCTTCGGCACGCGGCGCGAGAGCGGCATTTGGCCGCCTTCGAACGCCGGATGGGCGGTCCAGCCGGCAAGCTGGCCTTGCCCCTTATGGCCGCGGCCGGCGGTCTTGCCGCGGCCCGAGCCGGTCCCGCGGCCGATCCGCAGCCGTTTCTTGTGTTTCTTGATCCCGCGATGAACGTCGTGCAAATTCATGACAAGGAAACTCCTCTCAGCCGTTCGGTGTCTTGGCGCGAACGGAGGCTCAGCAAGGCGTCGATCGTGGCTTTGACCAGGTTGGCGGGATTCGTCGAGCCGAAGCTCTTCGTCAGGATATCATGGATGCCGGCCGCCTCACAAACGGCGCGCACGCTGCTGCCGGCCTTGACCCCGGTGCCGGGACTGGCCGGAACCAAAATCACGTGGGCCGCCCCGAAACGCCCTTCGACTGTGTGCGAGATGGTGGGGCCATGTAGTTCGATATCGGTCATGTTGCGAGTGCCGTCCTTGACGGCTTTCTCGACGGCCGGCGGGACTTCGTTGGCTTTGCCGTAGCCCCAGCCGACTTTGCCCTTGCCGTTTCCGACCACGACCATGGCGGTAAAGCTGAAGCGGCGCCCGCCCTTCACGACCGCGGCGCAACGGCGAATTTTCACGACCTTGTCGATCAGATCGCCTCGACCGCCGTCGCGATTGCCATCGCCTCGTCTGCCGTCGCCGCGATTGCCGGATGAGCTGGTGGACACGTTAATTGCTACTCCTGTTCGTTAAAAACCCTGTTCGCTAAAAAACAAGGCCCGCCTCGCGGGCGGCGTCGGCCAGCGCGGCAATGCGTCCGTGGTATTGATACTCGCGGCGATCGAAGGCCACTTCCTTGACGCCCGCGGCCAGCGCCCGCTCGGCGATCGCCTTGCCGATTGCCTGGGCGGCGGTTTTGTTGCCGCCGTAACCGATCTCGCCGCCCAGATCCTTCTCACTGGAGCTCGCCGCCGCCAGGGTCCGCCCCTGCGCGTCGTCGATTATCTGGGCGCACATGTGGCGGTGGCTGCGAAACACGCTCAGCCGCGGCCGAGTCGAATCGCGCTTGATGCGGTTGCGAACGCGAAACCCGCGGCGCCGCCGCTGATGAATGATCGTCTTTTCGTGATGCACGGGACTGGTCCTACTGCGCTGGTCTGACTGCGTCTTCGGCTTGGTTCTACCGTCTTGCCCGGTTCTATTTTGTCATCGCCTTGCCGGCCTTGCGCCGCACCACCTCGCCGTCGTAGCGGATGCCCTTGCCCTTGTACGGCTCGGGCTTGCGGACCGCTCGGACTTCCGCGGCGAACTGGCCGACCACTTGCTTGTCGGCGCCCTTGATGACGACGTGCGTCTGGTCGGGGCAAGTGACCTTGAGGGACTTGGGGATCTTCTTATGGACTTCGTTGGCGAAACCGACGCGGAGTTGCAAGGTGTCGCCCTGCACCGCCGCCAGATAACCGACGCCGACGATTTCGAGCTTCTTTTCGTAGCCTTCGGTAACGCCCTTGAACATGTTCTGAATCAGGGCCCGGCTCAGCCCGTGCAAGGCCCGCGCCTGGCGCGATTCGCCGCGCCGCGAGACGCTGAGCTGCTTGGCCTCGTGGTCGACCGCGACCGAAACGTCGCGATGCAACGCCTGCTCGAGCTTGCCCAACGGGCCTTCGATGACGACCGTGGCGCCGTTGACGGCGACCTTGGCGTTGCCGGGAATCGTTACGGGTTTATTGCCGATGCGAGACATGGTTCAGTTTTCGGTGTTCGGTGTTCAGTGTTACCATAATTCGCAGAGAACTTCGCCGCCCAAGTGGCGCTGCCGCGCCTCGCGGTCGCTGACCACGCCGCGGCTGGTGCTGATGATCGAGATGCCCAAGCCGTTGAGCACCGGCCGAAGTCCGTCGGCGCCGCGATAAATCCGGCGTCCCGGCTTGCTGACCCGCTTGATATGGCGGATCACGCGCTCGCCGTTCGGCCCGTACTTCAGATGCAGGCGCAACTGGCGGCTCGGCTCCGACGGGACTTCCTCGAAGTCCCAAATGTAGCCCTCGCGCTTCAGCACCTCGGCCAGGCCGCGCTTGACCTTGGAAAGCGGCATCTCGACGCTGGGCCGCTCGACGCGCACGGCATTGCGAATGCGCGTCAACATATCGGCGATGGGGTCAGTCATCATCGTACTAGGTCTTCCCTTTACCAACTCGCCTTTTTGAGCCCTGGAATCAAACCCTGGTCCGCCAGGTTGCGGATGCAAATTCGGCACAGCCGAAACTTGCGATAGACCGCCCGCGGCCGGCCGCACAACTGGCACCGCGATTCTCGGCGGGAGGAGAACTTAGGCGTTCGATTCGCCTTCGCTATTTTCGACTTGCTCGCCATGGTCAGTGTTCAGTTTTCAGTGTTCAGTTCTTGGTTTTCAATTCTTGGTTTTCAGCGTTTCCGTTTCCGCGGTTCCTGTTGAACGCTGAAAACCGAGCACTGAAAACTTGCTCTTACCCCGCCGCGCGGCCTTTCGGCGCGGCGACCTCTTCCGTCTTGAACGGCATGCCGAAGCCGCGCAGCAATTCGCGAGATTCGTCGTTGCTGTCCGTCGAAGTCACGATCGAAATATTCATGCCTTGCACGCGGGTGTACTTGTCCGGATTCAACTCCGGAAACACGAGTTGCTCGACCAACCCCAGGCTATAGTTGCCGCGACCGTCGAAGGCGTTCGGATCGAGCCCGCGAAAGTCGCGGACGCGCGGCAAGGCGATCGAGATCAAGCGGTCTAAGAACTCATACATCCGCACGCCGCGCAGCGTCACCTTGCAGCCGATCTCCTGCCCCTCGCGGAGCTTGAAATTGGCGATCGACTTGCGGCTGCGCGTCACGGCCGGCTTTTGCCCGGAGATCTGCGTCAATGCCGAAACAGCCTCTTCCAAGTGCTTCTTTTCCGAGATCGCGCTGCCGACGCCCATGTTGATCACGATTTTTTGCAGTCGCGGCAGCGACAAGCGGTTGGTGCGGCCGAGCTTCTTTTCGAGCCCGGGCAGCACTTCTTTTTGATATCGCTCTTGCAGTCGGGGCGTGGAGGCCATGATTTTCACCGGCGGCCGCAGGGGCCGCGATCAATAGTTCAATTCCGTAAATTCAAGACTTCGCCGCGGCCGGCTTGGCTTTGCTTCGCGAGGGGGCCAAGACGCCGGCCCCGCGCTGACACTTCTTGCAAACCCGCTCCTTGCCGCCGTCGGCCGTGCGGCGCGAGCCCGTCCGCGCGGCCGCGTTACAGGCCGGACAGACCAGCAGCACGTTGGAAATCTGGATTGGCATTTCTTTCGACAGCCGCCCGCCTTGCGGGTTCCGCTGGCTGCGCTTCATGTGCTTGAACACGCGATTCACGCCTTCGACCACGAGCTTGCCCGCCTCGCGATCGATTTTGAGCACTTTGGCGCGCACTCCGCGGTCGTTGCCCGCCGTGACCTCGACCATGTCGCCGACTCGAATATGCATCACACCACCTCGGCCGCGAGACTGACGATTTTCATGAAATTCTTTTCGCGCAATTCGCGGGCCACAGCGCCGAAGATGCGCGTGCCGCGGGGATTGCCGTCGTTATCGACGATCACCAGCGCGTTCTGGTCGAACCGCACGTAGCTGCCGTCGGTGCGCCGCGTGGGCTGCTTGCAGCGGACGATCACGCCGCGGACGATGGCCTTCTTTTTGATGTCGCTGCCGGGGATCACCGTCTTGACGCTGCAAATGATGACGTCGCCCAGGCCGGCCGTGCGCCGGTGGCTGCCGCCCAGCACTTTGATGCACATCACCTCTTTGGCGCCGGTGTTGTCGGCGACGGCGAGCCGCGTTTGCATTTGAATCATGACTCAGGCGCCTTCCGCTTCTCGGGCCGCGTCTTCCAACCGGGCCGCCGCACGCATCGCGGCGATGTCGACGGCCTGACTCTTGCTGATCACTCGCACCAACTCCCAACGCTTGAGCTTGGACTTCGGCGCGCACTCGACGATTTCGACCGTGTCGCCGATGCCCGACTCCTCCTTCTCGTCGTGAACGTGGCAGACCGTCTTGCGGTGCAAAATCTTGCTGTACTTGGGGTGTTTCACCAGCCGCGGAATTTCCACGCGACGGCTCTTGGCCATCTTGTCGCTGGTCACGACCCCTACGGCGACTCGCTTGGGCATCAGTGCGTTTCCTTCCGAGCGCGTTGGCCTTGAATGGTTTTGAGCCGGGCGATCAAACGCCGGTGCTTGCGCAGCTCGCTGGAAGCCGTCAGCCGTTCGGTCTGCGATTTCAGCCGCAGGCGGAACAGCGTCTCGGCCGTCTCTTTGAGGGTCAACTGCAACTGCTCGTCGCTCATCTCGCGCAGTTCGGCGGCTTTGGTCATGGCTCGTGCCTTACGCTTTATCTAACGGTACGCTGCTTCTCATTTTTCAGCCGCTTACATCGTCCGGCGGCGCACGAAACGCACGCGGACCGGCATCTTGTGGGCCAAGCGGCGGAAGCAGATCCGCGCCGCTTCCTCCGAGACGCCCGAAATTTCGTACAAAATCGTGCCCGGCTTGACCACGGCCGCCCAATACTCCGGCTCGCCCTTGCCTTTGCCCATGCGCGTTTCCAGCGGGATCGACGTAATCGACTTGTGCGGAAACACGCGGATATACAGCCGCCCTTCGGTGCGCAGGTATTGCTGCGCACTGATACGCCCGGCTTCTATGGTCTGCGCACTGAGCCAACCGCCCTGAGTCGCTTGCAGAGCATAATCGCCGAACACCACGCGATTGCCGCGGGTGGCGTTACCTCTTATACGTCCTCTTTGGTTTTTTCGGTGCTTGACCCTCTTGGGCATCAGCGCCATGGCTATCTTCCTCTTCGTACATACCTTGATTGACCCACACCTGGACGCCGATGTGTCCCTGCGCGGTCTTAGCTTCAGTAAAACCGTAGTCGATCTTGGCCCGCAGCGTGGAAAGCGGAATCGAGCCGGCGATTGACTTCTCGCGCCGCGCCATTTCCGAACCGCCCAGCCGCCCGGCCAGTTGAATCTTGATCCCCTTGGCGCCCGCCTCCATCGTGGTTT
>DATNEC010000239.1:0-10855 GCA_035606815.1 Pirellulales bacterium | reverse complement strand
GTCGCCGATTTCTTCGGCATCACGCGCGGCATGGCCGGTTGGTACGGGCACGATAAGCCGAACCCTTGAAATCAATACGCTCTATGCCGACCCTCCGGCCAACAAATCATCGTGCAAGCGACAACGCCACCCGGAGCGTCGAACCCATGTGGCGTTCCTTGTCCAAGCTTCCGGTCGCGGTCGCGTGCCTGGCGTTGCTTTTGCCGCCGGCGATCGCGTCGGGGGGGAAGTTCAACCGGGCGCTGAGCATCGGCGACAAGGCGCCCGAGTGGTCGGGCCTGCTGGGCATCGACGGCCGCAAGCATGCCCTGGCCGACTATGCCGACGCCAAATTGATCGTCTTGGTCTTTACCTGCAACCATTGTCCCGTCGCCACGGCGAACCAAGACCGCTTGATCGCCTTGCAAAAGGAGTTTCTTGACCGCGGAGTGCGACTCGTCGCCATCTGCAGCGATCCGGGCGACGACGAAGACCTGCCGGCCATGAAACAGCGGGCCAAGAACAAAGGCTATAACTTTCCCTATCTTCGCGATGCCGACCAGTCGGTCGGCCGAGCCTACGGCGCCCGGCAGACGCCGACGGCGATGGTTCTCGACGCCGATCGCAAGATGGGTTACATGGGCGCCATCGACGACCATTGGGAAGACGCCGGCCGCGTCGAGCGGGATTACCTGCGAGACGCGATCGAAGCCCTGCTCGCGGGCCGCAAGGTTGCGGTCCCCGAAACCCGCCCCCAAGGCTGCGAAATCCCCTATCTCGAGCGAAAGTCCCCCGCTCCCGCGCCTTGATTCGCTGGTCGTTCTTCAACCATCATTCTCCCCGCCTTGCCCCAAGGCGGAAAATTCAGCTATCCTGACACCAGGGGCCTGTCCGGCGCGGAGACGGCGAAATGAACTGGGGAAGAAGCTGGCCTTGGGGGCGGGCAATGGCGGTTGTCTTATTGGCGGCTTCGCCGGCCCGGCCGGACGACGTTCTGCCTGCGGCGCCAACCCCGACTTCGACGGCCGAAGCTGCGACCGCCCGCGAAATCGCGGCGCTGATCGGGCAGCTTGGCGACGACGATTACTTCGCTCGCCAGCGCGCGCAAGAGCGGCTGGCCAGGATTGGCTTCGAAGCGTTCGACGCGCTTTCGGAGGCCGAGAACCACGACGATGTCGAAATCGCGTCGCGGGCGCGGTATCTCGTAAGGTCGATGCAGGTCGATTGGGTGGCGGACGACGACCCGGCCGAAGTCAAGGCGCTGCTGGCCGATTACGACGCGCAGGGCCCTCGCGAGCGCGCCGCGTTGGTCAAGCAACTGGCGGCGCTCGTCGACGACAAGGGCTTGCCCGCGCTGTGCCGCATGGTGCGGTTCGAAAAGTCGCCGCCCCTTTCCAAACAGGCCGCCGTCGCCTTGATGTCCGCCAAATCGTCGGACGACCAAGCCTGGAACCGGCGCGCCGCGGCGCTGGACCGCGGCATCGGCCGCAGCGCGCGGCCCGCCGCCGGGTGGATTCGGAACTATCTGGCCTCTCGGTCCGACCCGGCCGCCGCGGCCGACGAGTGGGGCAAGTTGGCGGCGACCGAAGAGAAGTTGGTTCGCGAGTCGCCGCAGCAAACCCGGCCCGAGCTGGCGGCGGCGCTGTGGCGGCAGCAAGTCGCGCTGCTGCGCCGGCTCGATCGCCGCGACGAGGCGATCGCCGCCATGATGAAGGTCGTGGCCTTGGAGCAAGGTTCGTCCGACGAAACGCTGATCGAATTACTCGCCTGGCTGACCGAACAACAGGCTTGGCAGATCGTCGACGACGTCGCCCAGCGCTACGCGGCGCGGATCGACGCCAATCCGCTGCTGCTCTATGTCCTCGCCGAAACCCGGCAGGTGCAGGGCCAAGAGGCCGCGGCGAACGAACTAGCCGACCGCGCCGCGCATGCCAAGCAGATCGCCGGCAGCCAGGAGGCGCATATCGGCGTCTATCTGGCGCTGCTGCAACACCACCTGCACCGTTGGATTCCCCACGAGTTGCGGCAAATCATCGACATTGGGCCGCCGACGAGTTATTCGACGATGATCTGCCAGAGCATTCTGGCCGATTTATTGCACGACCGGGGCGACGAGTTGGCCGCCGCCAAGCTGTTGGAAGACGCGATCCAAAGCATCGAGGCCAACGTGAAGGCCGGCAACGAGGCGCAGAACAATCGCTTGGAGCCCGATCGGATGCGGGCCCGCTTGAACTACTATCGCGCCTGCGATCTGGCTTCGCCGAACGACCGCGACAAGCGGATCGAGCATCTGAAACAGGCGCTCGATGCCGACCCCACCGACGCCGACGTGTTGATCGCGCTGTATCGCACGCCCGACTTGGATGCGGAGCTGCGCGAGCGCACGATGCGGCTGATCAAGGAGGCCGGCGAATTGTTTCGCGGCCAGATGCAGCAGGACGCAGACGATTCGATGCCCTGCAACCAACTGGCCTGGCTGATCGCCAATACCGAGGGCGACCAGCAAGAGGCCCTGCGCTGCTCGCAGCGCTCGCTGGAACTCAAGCCCAACGAGCCTGGCTATCTGGACACGCTTGGCCGCTGCTACTATGCGTTGGGCGATTTCGAAAATGCCGTCAAGACCCAATCTCAGGCCGTGGAATTGAACTCGCACTCGGGCTTGATGCGCAAGCAATTGGAATTGTTCCGCGAAGCGTTGGCCAAGCGGCAGGCTGAGCAGAAGCCTTAGGCGCCTTTCTCTCCCTTTGGGAGAGGGGCGGGGTGAGGGCGATTTGCTACACTGGCCCAATGGGCTAAGTCGGCGGTGGTCGTCTCTTGGCCGCTCCCCCAAATAGATTCTTGTAAGCCAGGAGCCTCTTCGATGCCGGCCGCCGACTTTCGCGAAAAACTTCTGGCCTGCCTCGGCGGCGATTGGCCTAAGCCTTGTCCTTTGAACGTACGGACGACCGAAACGCGCCAGTGCGACGGCTACCGGATCGAAACGGTCTCCTACGAAGCCGAACCGGGCGACCGCATTCCCGCCTACCTGCTCCTTCCCGACGGCGCGAACTCCGACCGGCCGGCCCCGGCCATTTGCGTGTGGCATCAGCACAATGGCGCCTATCAACTCGGCAAGGTCGAGCCGGCTGGTTTGGCCGGGGCCGAAATGCACCACACGGGCGTCGCTTTGGCCCGCGAAGGTTATGTCGTGCTCTGCCCCGACGCGCTCTGCTTCGGCGAACGCCAAAACAAGCAACTTCCGGGCGGCTCGTTCGAGCGGTTCGAATTCTTGCGCTACGTCGTGTCCGGCAAGTGCATGGCCTGGAAAAACATTCTCGACATGCGCCGCGACGTCGATTACCTGACCGCCCGGTCCGAGGTCCGCGCCAATCGGCTGGGCTGCTACGGCCATTCGATGGGTTCGACCTTCACCTGGCTGGTCGGCCCCTGGGAGCCGCGGCTGATTGCGCTGGTCGGCAATTGCTGCCTGCCGACCTACGCCGCGATCCATCGCACCCACATCTTGCACTGCTTTCCGAACTTCGTGCCGGGCTTGTTCCAATTCGGCGACACGCCCGATATCGCGGCTTTGATTGCGCCGCGGGCGTTGCACCTGAACCTGGGCGAGCTTGACGAAGGCAGCCCGATCGAAGAAGCGCGGCGGGGCGTCGAAACCATTGCTCGGGCTTATGAAGCGCAGCACGCCGAAGCGAATTTTTCGGCGTTCATCGAGCCGAACGCGGGGCACGTGTTGTCAGACGCGATGTGGCGGCGAACGTTGCAATTCTTCCACCAGCATTTGAAGCGGTCTTGAAGAGAAAGGAGCCGGCCATGAAACGCATCGCCGTGCGCGGCGCCGAGTGGAACGTGTTCGACGAAGGCGCCGGCGAGCCGCTGCTGTTCGTCCACGGCTTTCCGCTCGACCACACGATGTGGCAGGCCCAGTTGCCCGCTTTCGCCCCGCGGCGGCGCGTGATCGCCCCCGACCTGCGCGGCTTCGGCGCGAGCGAATCGCGAGGCGAGACCGTGACGATGGAGGACTTCGCGGACGATCTGGCTGCGCTGCTCGACGCAATGCAGGTTCAAGAGCCGGTCGTGCTTTGCGGGCTTTCGATGGGCGGCTACATCGCCTTTCCATTCGCCAGGAAACACACGGCGAGGCTGCGCTCGCTCGTGCTTTGCGACACGCGCGCGGCGGCCGATTCGCCCGAAGCGGCGGCGAACCGCTGGAAAGTCGCCGAGCAGGTGTTGGCCGAAGGGGCCGAAGTCGTCGCCCAGGCAATGCTGCCGAAACTGTTTGGCAAGCGAACCGTGGCCGAACAGCCGGAAACGGTCGCCGCCATGCGCCGCGTGATGGCCGCGACCAAGCCGGCGGCGATCGCCGCCGCGCAGCGCGGGATGGCGGCGCGGTCCGACTCAACGGCCCTCTTGCCCGAGATTCGCGTGCCGACCCTGGTCGTCGTCGGCGCCGAGGACGCCATCGCGCCGGTCGAAGAAATGCGGAGCATGGCCGCCGCGATTCCCGGCGCCGAGTTTGTCGTCGTGCCTGGCGCCGGCCACATGGCGCCGTTGGAGAACCCGGCGGCGTTCAATGCGGCGCTGAGAGAGTTTTTGGCGAGAGATTGATTTTCAAAGATCATAGAATTGCCGTGCGAGCGATTCCGACACGCAGGGAGCCGAAGGCTGTGGGACTGGATTTGGTAGAACTCACGATCGAGGTCGAGCAGACGTTCGAAATCAGAATCTCCGATGAGGATGCCGGTGGAATCATCACGGTTGGAGATTTGTTCGAGCACATCGTCGCAAAGTCTGCAGGTCGCCAGCCGGCGTGCTTGAGCAGCTTCACCTTTTATCGGTTGCGCAGGGCGCTCGTTGCCCTTAACGGAATCAGCAGGAACGCGCTGCGGCCGCACAGCGAATTGGCGCCTCTGCTTCCCAAGAGGGTCCGTCAGCGCGATTGGCGACGCCTGGCTGAGGTGACGCGCTTGCGATTGCCTGAGCTTAAGCGGCCTCGTTGGTTGACGACCGCGCTAGCAATGTTTTCGTTCATGATCGCGACCCAGTCGCTATGGTTGGGATGGTCTCGCTTCGGATTTCGCGCCGCCGCGTTGATAACGATTGGCGTTTGGGCGGCGATGGCCTTTGCCGCATATCGGCTATCGACGCCGTGGGCCGTAGAATTCGATTCCTCCAACGACACGCTCGGGGGATTGACGACCTCAGTGATCGCACGCAATTACGCTGCGGCTTGCGCCAATCAATATCAAGGCACGCTGGCCGAGATTTGGGCGACGCTCGTCGCTCTCGTGTCGGAGCAGTTGGGCGTTGGTCCGGAGCGCGTCACGATGGAAGCACGATTCGTTGAGGACTTCGGCGCCGATTGAGGCGATGTCCAAAGTGCCGCCGCCCCTGCAACAGCGGCAAGAAGTACAAGTTTTGTTGCGGCATGCAAAGCCGCTGACCGCTGGCAACAAGCCGAAACTGTGGCAATCTTCCACTCCACCAGGCATTCTGTTCATGTCTAACACGCGTTACCGGGAGATCGTCGTCGCTGGCTCGCCGCGCGAGATGGGGCGGCAGTTAGGCGAGGCGGCGCGGGACGAGATTCGCGGCTTTGCCGAAATTGCGCTGGAGCGAGTCAACAAGACGATGCGAGTCTCGCGCGAGCGCGCGATGTCGATCGCAGCGCGCAGCACGGAGTTTGCGCTCGACTACGGCCCGGAAATGCTGGAAGAATTGCACGGCATGGCCGAAAGCTCGCGCGTGCCGTTCGAAGAGCTGATGCTGCTACAGGTTCGCAACCAGCTTCGCCCCGACGCGGATGCCGGCTGCACGTCGCTTTCGCTCGCCTCGCCGGCTTCCGCCGCGCAGGGAGCGATCGTCGCCCAGAACTGGGACAACGATCCCGCCTTGGATCCGTTCACGATCGTGCTCACGCGGAAGCCCAGGGGCAAGCCAGCGCTGGTGAACCTCACGCAGGCGGGCTTGATCGCCTATATTGGCTTCAACGACGCCGGCATCGGGTTATGTCTCAACACGCTGCCGGCGCCCAGCCGCGAGGTCGGCGTGCCGCACTACTTCACCGTGCGCGGCATTTATGAAGCGGGTTCGCTGGCCGGCGCGATCGACGCGGTGCGCCGCGCCGAGCGCGCGATTCCCGCCAACATCATGCTGGCCACGCCCCAGGGTCCGGCCGATCTGGAAGTCACGCTGGACGACGTGCGCGTGCTCTCGGGCGAGGACGGCCGAATCACGCACGCCAACCATTGCAAGCATCCGGAACTGCTCGCGGTCAACGACGCGTTTCCGGAGCTAATCGAGTCTTATCCTCGGCAACGGCAAATCGACAAGCTGCTGAGCGCGGCTGGGGCCCCGGAGGGTTTGGATGCGGTGAAAATGGCGCTCCAGGACCACGAGGGCCATCCGCGCTCCATCTGCAGGCATCCCAATGGCGATCCTCAGACCGGCTATTGGCAGACGGTCTTTTCGGTCATCATCGAACCCGATCGGCGGCGCATGCACGTCAGCCGCGGAACGCCGTGCGAGCACCCTTACGAAACGTATGAGCTTTCCTAATCGCTAGGGAGTCTCGTGCAAAGACTGGCTTTTGACGATCGCGTAGTCGTCGGGGAACGTGTGAAAAGCCTGCACCAGCCAGGTGCGGTTGCGGGTTCCGACATTGATGTAGCTCAACGCCCCCCAACGCCATTCGGCCGCTGGAATTGACGCCGTGCAACATGCCTTGCCGCTCGCCGTCGCGGCTCAGTTCCTGTTGAAAGGTCCAAAGCAAATCCTTCATCAAGGGATAGATCCTCAAGTCAGAACCGTTTTGCGTTCATTCGAGTATTTTGACCGCACGAGGATTCATTTCGATGGCGTCCAACGGTAGACTGACTGCATGTTCGCCGCGATCCACGATCCGCGAACCGTTTCTCTCGACGGATTGAGAAGGGATCTTCCGGTCGTTGGCCGGCATGGAGCTCGAAATGCGGAGAAAGTCGTCTTGCGCTTTTTCGTGGTGTTGCCTTGGTCTCGGCTTGGCGGGCAGCGTCCAAGCACAAGATCTGGCGCTGTACGGACGGCAGGTACGTACTGTTCGTCAGCAGCCGAAAGTAGGGTTGGATGTTCAAGATCTTGTGGCTTGAGTCGGTCCTACTCTGCGGCGCCTGTCTGAACGTCGCAAATTCCTTCGCGGAAGAACGTCCGACCGCGCCGACGCAGTCAAAGCCGGGTGAGGCGCCGCAGACGCATGCCAGCCAGCAGCGCGCCGAGGATCTGGCGGTGCTCGTGAAAGCTGCCGAAAAATACACGCTCAAACTCGAAAACGGAGACGCGGCGGCCTTGCGTCGCGAAGCGGTGTATCGCTGGAGCAATGCGATTGCCGCCACGATCGGTCGGGAAGTGAAAGATGCGGCCGTGTTCGTGTGGACCTCCGGCGATCGCCCAGTGGCCATCGGTTCGGTCGTGTGGTATTCGCAATTGGGGCTGTACCACGAGTTTCAGTCCCTAGCGTTCGAACCTCTGACTGCCGAGCGAGAGCGCAAGAAGATCTGGGCGCCTGCACAAGCGGGAATTGAATTCAATCCAGTTCCCGAGGCTCCGCCCCCTGCTCGAACCGAAGCCGCGCGGTTAGTTCAAATGCGATCGATCGCCGCTCGATTCCGCGCGGAAATCGTCAAAGGCCCGCCTTCGTTTCCCGAGGGTTCGATCTGGCAGTTGCGGCTTCTGCCAACGCCGCTTGTGCGCTACGGCAATCCGTCAGGCCTGGCGCGCGACGGCGCCATTTTCGCCTTTTGTCAGGATACCGATCCGGATGTCTTTTTGATGCTCGAGGCTCGCCCCGCTGGCGGCGAGTTGGAGTGGCGCTTTGCGATGGGGCCGCTGACCAGCCGCGAGACAAAAGGATGGTGCGACGACACGCTCGTCTGGTCGAAACCTCTGATTGCCCCTCCCACCGACCCCAAACGCCCCTACTTCGTCGCCGGGCCATTCGCGGCGCCCTAGGCTGTAGTGAACCGGGCTGTAGCGAACTGGGCTGTAGCGAACTGGGCTTTCACGCCGAAGGCCGCCCCGCCGCTACGGAATCTCGTACAGCGACTGGCTTTTGACGATCGCATAATCGTCGGGGAACGTGTGAAAGGCCTGCACCAACAAGCTGCGATTGCGGGTCTCGACGTTGATGTAGCTCAGCGCCCCCAGCGCCATTCGGCCGCTGGAATTGAAGCGGTGCAACATGCCTTGCCGCTCGCCATCGTGGCTCAACTCTTGTTGGAAGGTCCAAAACACTTCAGGCTCGACCGGCTCCAACTGGAAGTTGACCTGGTACGAGGCCCCGCCCCGGCACTCCATGCGATCGTTGCGTTCGCCCTTGAGCCGGTACGAAAGCAAGCGGCGCTTTTGCGGCAGCGGGTGCTGGGCCGAGGCGGCGACCTCGGTCAGCGTCAGCCCCTGATAGCGCCAGGTGACGATGTGCCCGGCGCTGGTGATGCTGATGGTGGCTTCGTATTCGCCGCGCCGCACGGTGCGCGAGTTGTACACCTCGAACAGCTCGGGATGCAGAGATCGCCCGTACAGTTGAAACACCAACTCGGCGACCTTGGGTCGAACGGACAACACGGCTGCGGTTCCCTTGTCTTGAATCATTCGCCTTTACTTGGCCCGATGGGCCGCGACAGGCTTCGCCCGGCTCGCGGCTTGTTCGGGCATTATAAGCTTCATCGTCGCGACCGACAAAGGCGCATTCTTGCTTCGTCAAACCGCGCAGCTTGACTTCGGATTTTTCGCTCTTGACAAATGTTGAATCGTTCGACCTTCAGTTGCGATTTGGGCGTCGAGGTGCTATCAAGTCGCACGAACGAACAATTGAACCTTGCACGCTTCGGCGAGACGAGCCGGCATGACATCCCGCATTGAAGAAGCCTGGCAGCGATTGGTTGCGCATTATGGCCGGCGGCGCGACGCGGCGGCGAATCCGTTCGACGCGCTGCTCGCCGCGGCGCTCGGCGCGAATGCAGCCGATCGGCGCGTCGCACGGGCCATCGAGAATCTGCGCGAGGCGGGAGTGACCGACGCGCGGGGCCTCGTCGAATCGTCGCCGGACGAGTTGATCGAATGGCTTGGGCCGATCGGCAACGCGCGCCAGAAGGCCGGCCGGCTGCTCAAGCTCGCGCGCTTCATCGTCGAAAGGTACGATGGTTCGATCGAAGCTCTGTTGGGCGCCGACCCCGAAACGCTTAGGGGCGAATTGCTATCGCTGCCGGGCATCGGCGCGCACACGGCCGATTCGATCTTGCTCTTCGCGGGGCGCCGGCCGAGCTTTGTCGTCGACCTGGCGGCCCATCGCGTGTTGAAGCGGCATGGCTGGATCGAGTTCGAGGCGGAGGGCGAAGCGATCAAGGAATCGGTCGAAGCCGCTCTTGCGCGCGATCCCGCCAGGCTGGCCGAATTTCACGACCTGCTCGATCTCGTCGGGCGCCAGCACTGCCGCAAGGCGCCGCTTTGCGACGGCTGCCCGCTGGCCGAGCTATTGCCCGCCGGCGGGCCGCTGGCGCCGGAATTTTGAGGGCAAAATGGCAGGCGCGATCAAGCGGGCTGCTCGACGGCCTTCGGCTTGGGCGGCTCTTTCTTCGGTGCGGGACCGTGACCGGCCTTGGGCGCGAAGACGAGCACCGTCACGGCGCCGGCGGCGACCATGATCAGGCCCGAATAAAACACCGGGCTGACATCGGCCACTTGCTGCCGGCTGAGGCTGACGAAAGTGTTGATCACCGGAGCGCAGCCGAAGACCAGCGGCATGACGTAGATCGGCTTGCCGCCGAAGTTGAAGGCCATGATGATGCCCAGCGCCCCGAGCGCCCCGACGGCGCCTCCGGCCAAACTCCAAACGCAGCCGTCGAACGTGAACTCGCCAGGCTCGTCGATCAAGTTCATCTGCAATAAGACGACGGGAACCAAGACGGCGATGACGAAGTACGACACGCCGACGCAAATCAACGGCCGCAGGCGGCTGCCTTCCATCAGCATCTGCCCCTTGTGCAACACCGGGCCGTACACGCCCCACGAAAGGGCGGTCAGCGCCACGAACGCCAGCACCATCGTCATGTCGGCCATCGTCGACGAGGCCGTGTCGTGGCTGGCGACCGCCTTCGCTTTCGCCGCGGGCTTTGCTTTGCCGCCGTTCGCCGCGGGCTGATCGCTCTTGGCCGCCGTCGCTTTGGCGTCGGCCCCGGCTTGCGCCGCGGCGACCGCTTTTGCCGGAGCGGGCTTGAAGACCAGCACCGTGACGGCGCCGGCCGCCACCACGATCAAGCCGGCGAAAAACAGCGGACCAGGTTTTTGATGTCCTTTCGAAGTCAACATCGTATAGAATGTGTTGACCACCGGGGCGCAGCCGAAAACCAGCGGCATTACTAAAATCGGGCTGCCGTGGTTCGCAAAGGCCAGGATGATGCCCAGCGCGCCGACGGCGCCTGCCGCCCCGGAAAGCAAGCTCCACAGCAAGCCCCGAGCGGTCCAGCGCCCCTTCTCGCCGCGAAGCTGCAAGAGCAGCCCGGGCACGAGGATCGCGATCACGAAATACGCCACGCCGACGCAGATGAACGGCTTGAGGTGCGGCGGGTGGGCCGAGCCAGGGGCCATGCCCGCCTGCCCTACGCGAAGCACCGGACCATACACGCCCCAGCACAAGGCCGTCAGGGCGATAAACAACAGCACGAACACGAAATTCTTCATCGGCAGGCTCGGTTGAAGGCAGGACGAACTTGGATGCAGCGCCAGTTTAGCAGGTCCGCCGCTCGTTTGCAGGGCCTCACTCGCCGCGCAAGGCCGGCAACAACGGCGCCGAAAGAGCGGCGCGCACGGCCAGCAGACCGGCCAACAGCCCGGTCGCTAGCACCAC
>DATNEC010000227.1:0-3754 GCA_035606815.1 Pirellulales bacterium | reverse complement strand
CGCTGCCGGGCGGTTCGCTGATCGCGGGGCTGATTCTGGCGGCGCCATTCGGCGCCGTGATGGCCACGGTCAGTTCTTATCTGGTGGTGATCGCCTCGGGGCTGGTGCGCGACGTGTATCTGCGGTTCATCAATCCCCAGGCCCGCGAATCGACCGTCCGCTGGCTCTCCTACCTGATGATGATCGTCGTCGGCGCCGTCGCCGTGGCGGCGAACATTTATCCGCCGCGGCATTTGCAAACGATGGTCATCTTGAGCGGCACCTGCGCGGCGACGTCGTTTTTCGCCCCCGCGATGATGATTGCCTATTGGCGCCGGGCCACCGCGGTCGGCGCCATGACGGCCATGATCGCGGGCGTCGCGTCCACCCTGGCGTTGTACGCGGCCGGTTGGATCGAACACCAGGAAATCAAGGCCCTCACGCCGCTGGGGCTTGACCCGATCATCTGGGGACTGGCCATCTCGTCGCTATTCGGGGTAGTGACAAGCCTTTGCACCTCGCCGCCCCCGGAGCGGCTCGTCTCGCGTCTGTTCGATGCCCAGACGCCCGACGCCGCCACGACGAGCATTTGAGCTAGGGCTGCTCGAAGATTGCTTCATCGACCTCGTCAAGAAATTTGAACTCCGCCGTTGACATTTCGACAAACTTCTTTCCATTCGCGTATTGCACGATCCTCTTGGGATAAACTAAGCCATCAAGTTCCGCGAAATCGTCATAGGTCTCTTCAAACAGTCTTCCGTTGAATTCTCGCGAGTGCTTGACCAGCGTCATTGCCTCCTTATCGAAGTACAGCCGCACAGCGGGCCGATCTTCGCACGAGATGTTGACGCCAACCGCGGGGCGCCCGTCGAGCATGATCTCGTCGAGCGCCGTCAATTTAAACTGAGGATCGTCGAGCGGCAGCAAGGTCGCGAGCCACTGGCTGTAGAGCAACTCCCGCATGTTGCGCAGCGCGCTAGCATCCATTTCTCTCGTCCCGGGCACGTGGAAGCCTTTTTCGCCGTTGAAACGGATGCCGAAGGGCGTTTTTTTGCCATGGCGGGTTAATTCCTGATCGGTGCGGAGCTTATCCGGCAGCCAAGTGGTTACTTTGATCGTGAAGTCTTCCCAACCCGTCCCGCCCAAGGCCTTGCCTTGGCGTTTCATGTAGAACGGCTTTTCATACCGCTTGAGCGCCTCGCGCCCGCCAGCCGCTTCGATCGCCCGGTCGATGATTTTTCGGGCCGCAGCAGATTCTGGTTCTTCGGCCGCGGCGTCCGTGACGAGCCACGTCATCAAAGCGACGATTCCTAACGCCAAGCATCTCGCGTCCATCGTTTCGGCTCCACGGAAGAGATAAAAACTGAACCGCACTGGCGGCGACTCGCCTCGACGCCGCCCGGCCTACAGTCTACCGCCCGCGAAATCCCATTTCAAAAAAGAGGATATTCCGGGTTTCGAGTGGCAAACCCGCGGCAAGCTCCGGATGTTCCTTGCCGCGCCGCGATGTTTACGGGTTCCTCTTCTCTGTTCGGCGCGTTTTCGTAAACCGTTCACCGTACCAGTCACACATGCTGCCCGGCTCGTTCTCGGTCAACTCATGTGCTATCGCGGCAAAGCTCCGCGAACTGAGAAGAGGAACCCGTAATCCACTGCGCGGCCGAAACTTTGCTCGTCCAATGAAAACCCTGCAGACCCAAAAAAGATCGGGGTTGAAGGCGCTGTCCCTAGCCAAGCTGCTTCGCCAAAAACTGCCGCGTGCGCTCGCATTTCGGCGCGTCGAGCACCTGGGCGGGCGGCCCGTCTTCGATGATCCGGCCATCGGCCAGCACCACCACGCGGTCGGCGGCGCGGCGGGCGAAGCCGATCTCGTGCGTTACCATCACCAGCGTCAGCCCGTCGCGCTTCAAGTCTTCGAGCACGGTCAAGACTTCGTGCTTCAGCTCCGGGTCGAGGGCGCTCGTGATCTCGTCGCACAGCAGCCCCTGCGGCTCCATCGCCAGCGCACGGGCGATCGCCACGCGCTGCTTTTGCCCGCCCGAAAGTTGTTCCGGGTAAGCGTCGGCCCGGTCGCCCAGGCCGACGCGGGCCAGCAGCATGCGGCCTTGTTCGATCGCCTCCCCTCGCTTCAAGCCGCGCACGTGCAGCGGCGCCTCGATGATGTTCTCGATCGCCGTGAGATGTGGAAATAGTTGATAGTCTTGAAACACCATGCCGACCAGCCGGCGAACCTGGCGAACGATCGCCGCCGCGCCGCCATTGCCGCCCGGGCCGAGCACGTGCGGGCCGACTCGCACCTGGCCGGCGTCCCAAGCGTTCAGGCCGTTGATGCAGCGGAGCATCGTCGACTTGCCGCCGCCGCTGGGACCGAGCACCGCCACCGTTTCGCCCGCTTGCACGGAGAAACTTACCTGGTCCAACACCTGGCGGTCGCCGAACCGCTTCGTGAGGTGGGAGATATCAATTAACGGAGAATTTGCGGCGCTCGACATCAGCGGGGCGTCCCCCAGCGTCGTTCGAGATAGCGCGAGAGATATCCCAGCGGAACCGACATCGCCAGGTACAGCGCGGCCGTCAGCAGCCCGAGTTCGACGAACTTGAAACTCGAACGCGAGAGCACCAGATACTCCTTGGTCAATTCGCGGACGGCGATTACGCTGACCAGGCTCGTATCTTTGAACAGCGCCACGAAGTCGTTGGTCATCGGTCCCAGCGCCGTGCGCAGGGCCTGCGGAAAGATCACGCGGCGGAAGGCCAGCGGTTCGGACATGCCCAGCGCCCGCGCCGCCTCCCATTGCCGGCCCGGCACCGACAGAATCGCGCTGCGGTAGATTTCCGCTTCGTAGGCGGCGTAGTTCAGCCCGAAGCCGAGAATCGCCGTATAGACCGCCGGCAGTTGCAGGTGAAATTCCGCCAGATAGTGCGCTAGCCCGAAATAGAGAAAGAACAACACCAGCAGCAGCGGCACGCCGCGAAAGAACTCGACGTAGACCAGCGCCAGCCATCGCACGGGCGCCGGGCCATATAGTCGGCCGACCGCGACCGCCAGGCCGATCGAGACCGCCAGCGCCATGCTGCACACCGTCAACAAAATCGTCATGCCGGCGGCGCTGACGAGCAGCGGAGCATACTGCGAAAAGGTCCACGATTGGGCCGAGGCGGCGATGATGTGGACGTCGACCATGCCGGCCACGTCGGCGCCGCCGCCTGCGAGCGGCCGACCGCCGGCGTCGAAGCCGAGACCGCGCAACTCGCCTTCTCGATTTCGGCCACGGGCCAACCGAGACTGATCGGCATTCCACAGCCGCCAGCGGACGAGTATCTCGCGCAAGCGCCCGTCGACCATCGTTTCCGCCAGGGCTTGATCGATTGCGTCGATGACCGTTTGGTCCGCCTTGCGCACCGCGACGCCATATTCGCCTTGACCGAACCGCTCGCCGACCGGCTTGAGTTGCCGATCAGTGGCGCCATAAAACGTGACGATCGGCGTGTCGAGCAGCACGGCGTCGAGCCGGCCCAGCCCCAGATCGAGATACGGTTCGACTTGTCCTTCGAAGGCCACCGTCTTGATGTTGCGTGCCGCCAGCAGCCGTTCGGCCGCGCTGCCGGCCATCGTGCCCACCAGCCGCTGGGCGCAATCATCGAGACCGCCGATGCGCTGTTCATCGCGGCGGACCACCAACTGCTGCGCGTAAACATAGTAAGGGCGCGAAAACAGCACGGCGGCGCGGTTCTCGGGCGAGATCTCGAAGCCGCTGATGATGCAATCGAAGTC
>DATNEC010000193.1:0-3243 GCA_035606815.1 Pirellulales bacterium | reverse complement strand
CTGGTCTTTCGCGGAGAATTCGAGAGGAACTTCGCGACCGGCATGCGCGACGACCTCGCATTTCGTTTTTGTCGAGACGCAAGCAGCTTTTTTCGGCTGGCGAAGCCGCTCAAAAACGTGCTGCCGGCCGTCCAGTTCATGAAGGGCTGGTTGAAGCTCATGACCGCACGGCGATCCTTTTATTGCGTCGCTCGCTGCGAGGAGATCGTGCATTATGGCTGGACGACGCGCGGCCTTTGCCGTCACTACCGCGTAGAACCAGACGCCGTCGTGATCGGCCCTATTTGGACATCCCCGACGGCGCGCGGCCTGGGCATCGCGACATTCGCCACCCAGTTGGCGATCAATGAACTGGTGCGGCAAGGGCGTCGTCTGATCTATATCGATACTTCAGCGGACAACCTGCCTTGCTTGAAAGTCATCGAGAAATGCGGCTTTGGCGATCCGGCGGCCACCTACCTACGCGCGAGTTCGTCATGATTTCGGCTGCTCCCCGCGACCTTCGGTTTGCGAAGGATTGGGTACGCTACGACGAAGCGGCCGAGCCGCGGGAAACCCGCCGCGCGGTGCGATTCACGGCGACGAAAACGCGCCGGGCCGACGTTTCCCCGGCGACGCCTTGCGCCCGACGCCCTACGGAGGCGATCCTTCCGCCGCTGGGCTGCGCATGCGGTCCGGGGATGACGGATGCGATTTCCGGATTTCCGCAGTGGGTCCAGGCGATTCTCCAAGCCATGAAGAAGTATCGTACGCTGCTGGCCGGCACCGGCGGCGACTGCTTCGGAAGCGGGGCGCCCGACGTTCCTCGGGACGACGACGAACGGGCGGGGATCAAAAGGGTCAAGGGGCGCCTTCTGGAAGTGGCCCGGAGCGGCGAGAGCGTCAGGCAATGAGCAAGCCGGCTGCAGAAAGACCGACCTCGGCGCCAGCGCCGCTTCGAACAAGCGGCGGCCGGTTCGCTCGGCTCATGAATCGCTGCGCATGGCTGTATGTCGCCGCGGTCCTGATCTGCTGGCTGGCCCTGCGGCTCGGTGGCGATCGCTGGTGGTGGGCGACGGCGATGCTGTATGCTCCGCGCTGGGGCTGGGCGCTGCCGCTGGCAATTTTGGGGCCCGCGGCCGCATTCGTGCGTCGGGCGCGCCTGCCCGTGGCGTTGGCCGCCCTGGTGGCGGCGGGGCCCCTGATGGGTTTTTGTTTCGGTTGGCCGAGCGGCGAGCGAACTCGCCAGAGTCGGGGTGCAAACGACGTTCGCGGCGAAGCGATCCGCGTATTGACGTGCAACATCGGACAGCTCACGTACGATCCGCTCGAACTGGCGATGCTGGTGGTGGAAACCGAGCCGGACGTGATCACCATCCAGGAACGAATGACCGTGGAAGAATTGGCCGCCGTAGTCGGCCCCGACTGGCACGTCGTCGGTGCGCCCGGGATTACGGTGGCCAGCCGGTTTCCCATTGCGGAAAAACTGGTCTTCGGCGAAAGTGAGGCTTCGGCCTGGCGAACGGTGGCCGTCGATTACCGCCTCGCAACTCCCGGCGGCCCGATTGATTTCGTCGCCCTCCACCTCTTGACGCCGCGCAAAGGAATCGAGGCGGTGAAAGACGACCACTGGCGCGGCATCGACCGGATGCGCGCCAACCTCGAGCGGCGTTCGAAAGAGTCGGCGGCCGCCAGCCGCTGGGTGGCCTCGCTGCCCGGTCCGGCGATCGTGGCGGGCGACATGAACCTGCCGCCCGAAAGCGAGTTGTTCAAGCGCGACTGGAGTTCTTTCGCCGACGCCTTCGCTGCGGCCGGCTGTGGATACGGCTACACCTTTGGCTACACGACGTCGGGCTGGCTTTACGGCATTCGCATCGACCACATCCTGGCCGGCGCCGGCTGGCAGGTCGAGCGATGCTGGGTCGGCCGGCACATCGGCTCGGACCATCGGCCGGTAGTGGCGGACCTGCGGCGCAGCGACGGGAGCGGGGAATGACCGGGCCAGCGCAGGGCGCGGCGCGCGGAGCGAGCCGGATTGACGCTCGCCCGCCTCAAATCATGCGATTTGCTTTTCGCCGTTGGATTGCGGAACCTCTCGACGAGCTCCGGCGCCGGCCGCCCGGCCAACTCGGCGGCCTGGATGCGCTGCGCACGCTGGCCGTGCTGCTCGTGATTTGCGGCCATGCAAGCGGCAGCTATTTCCAGCTGGGCGGCGAGCGGACCTTCCTTTGGCGGTGGGCGCCGGCAGGCTGGATCGGCGTCGATTTGTTTTTCGTCTTGAGCGGCTACCTGATCGGCAAGCAGCTGTGGCGCGAGTGGGGCCAGAGCGGCACGATCCGCTTTTGGCGGTTCTTCCTGCGCCGCGGCCTGCGCATTTGGCCGCTCTATTTTTTCTTCCTGGCGTTCGTGGCGCTCGCACTCGGCCGCGGTCGGCTTCCGTTCGGCCGCGGCTGGTCCGATCTCGTGTTTCTGACCAACTACGTCAATCAAGGCGTCGTGATCGGGAGCTGGTCGCTATGCACGGAAGAGCAGTTCTATCTGCTCGCCCCATTGTTGCTGATCGTCTCGGCCTCTCGCGCGCGGTCGCTGGCCAGTTACCGCCAATATCTGTGGATCGGCCTGGCGGCGCTGCCCGTGGTCCGCGCCATTACGTGGTGGCGGCTCACCGGCGATTTTTCGATGCATGATCCGGAGCTGTTCAAGCGGCACCTTTATCAGCCGATCCACTTGCACTGCGACGGCCTGCTGATGGGCTTGATCCTGTCGAACCTGGCGGCGGAGCGGCGGGACGTCGCTCCTCGAAGCTCGCTGCGCTACGGCGCGGGTTTGCTCGTCCTCTCATGCGTCGCGTTGGTGGGGCTGCGAGCGATGCAGCGCGAAGTTTTCAACTTTACGGGCCTGACTCTCGTGCTGGGGGCGTTGACATCCTTGGCATTGCGCGACATCGGCTCCGCCGGCATCCTGCAGGCGAGGCCGTTCTATTGGCTGTCGCGGCTCTCCTATGGCATGTATCTGAACCATGCCTACCTGCATGAGCCGTTGGCTCAGTTCGCCGTGGCCTTCATCCCCGGCATGGAGCGCGCCGCGACGCTGCACTTCATTGCCACCGAGTCGCTGGTGGTGGCGTCGTCGGTCTGTTTCGCCGTAGTTACGTTTTGTTTGATCGAACACCCTTTTCTGCGGCTGCGCAACGTCCTCTTGGAGCGATCGAAGGCCGGCCGGACGTCGCCGGAAGCGGGGGCCGCCGAGCTGGAAAGCCCGGCC
>DATNEC010000176.1:0-3510 GCA_035606815.1 Pirellulales bacterium | reverse complement strand
AGGTACGCGCCATGAAATGGATGCTTCAAGTCGGAGTGATCGCCTTCGTTTGGCCGGCCGCCGCGAGCGCCGCCGAACCTGTCCCGCCGGCCAGCCAGCGGTTCGCCGCGGCCGATGGCGAAGAGGTTCCCAGTTTCCGGCGGCACGTGTTGCCGCTGATGGGCCGGCTGGGCTGCAACGGCCGGGCTTGTCATGGCTCGTTTCAGGGCCGCGGCGGCTTTCGCCTGTCGCTATTCGGCTACGACTTCAAGGCCGACCACGAGGCCCTGACTTCGGACGAGGCCAGCTCGGCCGAAGGGCCGCGCGTCGATCTGAAAGATCCGCTCGCCAGCCTGGTTCTGCAGAAGCCGACCTTGGTCATCGACCACGAAGGGGGCCGGCGGATGCAAGTCGATAGCTGGCAGTATCAGATCCTGCGCCGCTGGGTCGTCGGCGGCGCCAAGGGCATCGCCGACGACGAAGCCGAAATCGTCTCGCTCGAAATCGAACCTCGCGAGCTGGTGTTCCACAACGACGGCGAGCAGGCCCAACTGCATGTCGTCGCCGTCTGGACCGACGGCTCGAAGGAAGACGTCACGCCGCTGTGCCGTTTCCGCAGCAACGACGAGGCCATCGCCACGATCGACGAGGACGGCGTGGTCAAGATCGCGGGCAAGGGGGACACCGACGTCGTGGTCTTTTACGACAACGGCGTGGCCACCGTGCCGACCATGCGCCCGGTCTCGGACCTGATCGGTCCCAAGTATCCGCAAGCGGCCGCGCCGACCAAGATCGACGAACTGATTGCGGCCAAGCTCGAAAAGCTGGGCATCGTGCCTTCGGCGCTCTGCACCGATGAAGAATTTTTGCGGCGCGTCAGCCTCGACATGAGCGGCAGCTTGCCGCTGCCCCGCGAGATCACCGACTTCGTCGCCGATTCGTCGCCCGACAAGCGGTCGAAGAAGGTCGACGAGCTACTCTCGCGGCCGGCTTACGCCGCCTGGTGGACGACCAAGCTCTGCGACATCACGGGCAACAACGAACGGAACATCAACGACCAGCAGTTCCGCCGCGAGATGAGCGAGCAGTGGTATCAGTGGATCTACAAGCGCGTGTCGGAGAACGTGCCCTACGACGAGCTCATCGCCGGGATCGTGCTGGCCACCAGCCGCAAGCCGGAGCAAAGCTTCGACGATTACGCGGCCGAAATGTCGACGTACTTCCACCCCGACCATCCGGCCGATTTCGCCGAGCGGGCGACGCTGCCCCATTATTGGACGCGGCGGCAGTTCAATCAGCCGAAAGACAAGGCGCTGGGCTTCAGCTACGCCTTTTTGGGCGTGCGGTTGCAGTGCGCCGAGTGCCACAAGCACCCCTTCGACCAGTGGACGCAGCAGGACTTTCAGCAGTTCACCGCGTTCTTCAACAATGTATCTTTCAACTATGCCCCCGACGCCCGGCAGCGGGCCAAGGAAATGACCGAGGAACTGGGGCTGGGCGGCAAGAAGAACAACAAGGAACGCCAGCAGCGGCTCAAAGAACTGCTCCGCGAAGGCAAGTCGGTGCCTTGGCGAGAGGTGTTCGTCGCGCAGGGCAAGGCCAAGCCGCCAAAAGACAAAGCCAACAAAGGCAAGAACAACAAGCAGCCGGCGGGCCGCGTGATAACGCCCAAGCTGCTCGGCGGCGAGGAAGTCGTCGCCGAGCAGTATGGCGACCCGCGCGAAGCGCTGATGGAGTGGATGCGCCGCGGCGACAATCCTTATTTCGCCCGCGCGATGGTCAACCGCGTCTGGTCGAATTATTTCAACGTGGGCATCGTCGAGCCGCCCGACGACATGAACCTGGCGAACCCGGCGAGCAACGAAGCGCTGCTCGATTACCTGACGCAAAGCTTCGTGGCGCACGGCTACGACATGAAATGGTTGCACCGCGAGATCGCCGCCAGCGCCGCCTACCAGCGAAGCTGGCAGCCAAACGAAACCAACCGGCTCGACAACCGTAATTTCAGCCACGCGGTGATCCGCCGGCTGCCCGCCGAAGTGGCCTACGACGCGCTGGTGCAGGCCACCGCCGCCGAGCACAAAATGCAGGCGGTCCGCGACGACCTCCGCGAGCGGGCGATCGGCGTCTCCAGCGGCAAGCAGTACGGCCGCAAAGGAGGGGGCGACTATGTGTTGACGCTGTTCGGCAAGCCGGCCCGCGCGACCAATTGCGACTGCGAGCGGTCGAACGAGCCGAGCTTGCTGCAAACGATCTTCCTGCGAAACGACCAGACGATGCTCGGGCTGTTGGACCGCAACGACGGCTGGCTGCGCCAGATGGCGCCGCCGGGCGGCAAGGGCCGCCAGCAGTTGCAAGCCGCCCGCGACAAGGCCGCGCAGCAACTCGCCCGGCTCGAATCGCGTCGTAAGAAATTCGAGGAGCAAGACAAGGCCGAGCAGGCCGAGGCGATGGCGACCGAGATCGATCGCGCTAAAGAGCGGCTGGCGAAGGTCGAGGAGCAATCGAAAAACGAAGAGGACGCCAACGCGAATTCGCTCGCCTCGGCCGCTCCCGCAGAGTTGGTCCGCGAGGCCTATTTGCGGACCGTCGGACGTTTGCCGAACGACGAAGAGCAGGGCGTCGCCAAGCAATATCTGGCCGAGTCGGACAGCACCGTCTCGGGCATGCGCGATCTATTGTGGGCCTTGTTGAATACCAAAGAATTCATCGTCAATCGTTAACCAAGCAAATCGCACGAAGGAAACTTTCGATGAGCACTAATCGTTATTGCGACGGCGTTCGGCGGCGAGATTTTCTGCGGGCCGGCATGTTGGGGGCGGCCGGATTGAACCTGGCCGGCTATCTGCGGCTGGCGCGCGCGGGCGAAGTGGCCAACGGCCGGGCCAAGTCGGCGATCTTCATCAATTTGGCCGGCGGTCCGACGCACATGGACACCTTCGATTTGAAGCCCGACTCGCCCAGCGAGGTCCGCGGCGAATTCAATCCGATCGACACCAACGCTTCCGGCGTTCGAATCTGCGAGCACCTGCCGAAGCTCGCGGCCCAGGCCGATAAGTTCGCCCTGCTGCGCGGCGTCAGCCACACGCTGGCCGCTCACGAACTGGGCAGCCAGTATCTCAACACGGGCAACCGTCCGCTGCCGTCGCTGCAATTCCCCGGCTATGGCTCGGTCGTCAGCAAGGAACTGCCTTGCCCCTCCGATCTGCCCGGTTTTGTCGCCATCCCCAAAACGCCGCAACGGGCGGGCTACCTGGGCGTGCGCTACGCGGCGCTGCAAACCGATGGCGTACCCAAGCCGGGCCAGCCGTTCACGGTGCGCGGCGTGGCGCTGAGCGGCGGCTTGACGGTCGCCCAAGTCGAGCGGCGCCAAAACCTGCTCGGCAAGCTGGACGGCGCGTTCAAAGCCTTCGAGGCTGACAGCAACCTGGTCGACGGGCTCGACAAATTCGACGAGCAAGCGCACGAAATCATTTCTTCCACGCGCGCTCGCGAGGCGTTCGACGTCAGCAAGGAGTCGCCCGCGGTCGC
>DATNEC010000167.1:0-2979 GCA_035606815.1 Pirellulales bacterium | reverse complement strand
GTCGCTGGCGCCGGGACTTGGCGCTAGCCTGAGCTTGCGCCACTTTTCCACGGCCAGCCGATCGACGAAATTCTTAGGCTCGAACCCGGCGTAGGCCGCGTCGGCGACGGCTTGGCGATACGGCACAGTCAAACGGGCCGCAGCCACCACCCCCGAGTAACGCACCATCACCGCTGCTTCGCCTTGGCCGCCCAACGAGCGGACCATCCCATTCGGCTTGACCTCGAACAAGACCGGCTGCTGGCTGAAATACTCGGCCGTCTCAGTCACATCTCGAGCGGCGCCGTCGGAATATTTGGCCGTGATTTGCAACTGCCGGCTCTCGCCCGCAGCAAGCAGGCATTCGGCGGGCTGAACGTCGATGCCGACCAGGCCGGGCGTCTGTTCGTCGCCCCACGGGGTTCCCTGTTCGATCCACGCGTGCAACAAGCAATAGGCGACGGACTCGACGCCGAAGCGAGCGCCGCCGCCGTGCGGAACCTGCCCGGCGGCTTTGACCAGCATCAACGATTCGTCGGGCGCCGTCCACGAGATCCGGCGGCCCAGCCCTTCATCGGCGAGCGCCGCATAGTCGGCGGCCGGATCGAAACCGAACAGCGAGAGCTTGAACCCATTCTGGCCGCTGCCGCGACCATGACACGTCCCGCTGTTGCAGCCATGCTTGGTCAACAGCGGCAGAACGTCATTGATGAAGCTGAGCGACGCCCCGTTTGTCGCAACAGGGACGGTTAGGGCGGAAGCGGCCGGTTCCTGGCCCAGGGTCGACGACGGAGCGAATATGCCGACGCCGCAGAGGCCGGCGGCAAGCAGCAACGCCGCCCCTGAACCGCATCGATCGATGCGGCGACTTTTGGGGATCCGCTTTTGCCGAAATAAGATAACCACGCCGGTTTGGCTTCCTTGAACTGCGGCCAGACGCCGCCTTGAAAGTTGGCCCGAGTGTCGATCAACCCCACGAACCCAAAGCGTCAGGGTCTCCAAAACGCATCGACGCCATTTTATCGGTGGAACCGAGCTAGATAAAGACTTTGTCGGCCGATTCAGTGGTTATAATGGGCTTCCCGCCTGGGCAATCGAGAAAACAGCCTTCCGGAGATCCCGCCGTGAGATTCTGGGTCCGTGACTGCGTAACCGCGCCGCGAGTTTGGGCGCTCGGCCGCGTTTTGGCCTGCTTGTTCGTCTTGGCCGGCGTGGCGATCCCCGCGAAGGCCGACGAGAAACTCTTCACCCAGCAGCCCGAGATCTCCGCCGCCCAATCGTCGAATGCCGACGCGTCGAAACCAGCGAGCGCGGACGACCGTCTTTTCGAAGGCGGCCCGGCGCCGACATGGATCTGGGGCGCCGAAACGGATGGCAAATACGCCTTGAAGACGACGTTCCAAGGCGGTTCGAAGTCGGCCCGGCTCAGGGCGTCGTGCGATAATGCACTGACGTTGTATCTGAATGGCCGACCGATCGGCGCCAGCGACGAGTGGCTGAGGCCGGTCGATGCCGACGTGCAGAAATTCGTCAAGGAAGGCGAGAACGTATTGGTCGCCGAGGTCGAAAACCACGGCGGACCGTCGGGCTTCGTCTTGCAACTCGCGCTGACCATGCCCGATGGCAACGCGCGGTACATCGTGAGCGATGCGAATTGGCAGGCTGCGGAAAGCAGGACTTCTGACAAATGGACCGCCGCCAAGCAGATTGCGAAACTGGGCGCGGCGCCGTGGGGCGACGTCTTTGCCGCGACCGTCACCGAGCCGCCCAGCGGGGTCTTTGATTTGCTGCCCGGCTATCAAGTCGAACGCCTGTTTACGGTGCCCAAAACGGAGCTCGGCTCGTGGGTGGCGATCGCCTTCGACGACCAGGGACGCCTGATCGCCAGCGACCAGGGCGACAAGGGCCTCTGCCGCATCACCCCGCCGGCTATCGGCGGCCATGAACCGACGAGGGTCGAGCGGCTCGACGTGAAGATCACCGGCGCCCAGGGCTTGTTATACGCCTTCGACTCGCTCTACGTGTCGGTCAATGGCGGCCCCGGCAGCGGGCTGTATCGCGTCAAGGATACCAACGGCGACGACCAGTACGACGAAGTCGTCAAGCTCAAGGAGTTCCGCGGCGGCGGCGAGCACGGGCCGCACGCCTTGCGCCTTTCGCCCGACGGCAAGTCGATCTATTGCATCGCCGGTAATCACACCCGGCCGCCGTTCGAGCCGAATGAATCGGCCAACCCCGACCATACTAGCCGCATTCCGACCAACTGGGGAGAAGACTTGCTGCTGCCGCGCCAATGGGACGCCAACGGCCATGCCGCCGGCATCCTGGCGCCGGGCGGGTGGATCGCCAAGACCGATCCGGAGGGCAAAACGTGGGACGTGTTCAGCATCGGCTACCGCAATTCCTATGACATGGCGTTCAACGCCGACGGCGAGCTGTTCGCTTACGACGCCGACATGGAATGGGATTTCGGCTCGCCTTGGTACCGGCCGACGCGCGTCGTCCATGCGGCGAGCGGCAGCGAGTTCGGCTGGCGCAGCGGCACCGGCAAATGGCCGCCGTACTACATCGATAGCTTGCCGCCGGCCGTCGAGATCGGGCCCGGCTCGCCGGTGGGGGTGGCGTTCGGTTACGGAACGAAGTTCCCGGCTAAGTATCAGCGGGCGTTGTTTATCTGCGATTGGACGTTCGGCACGATGTACGCCGTCCACGTCGAGCCGGAAGGCGCCAGCTATAAGGCCGTCAAGGAGGAATTCGTCTCGCGGACGCCGCTGCCCTTGACCGACGTGGCCGTAGGAGCGGACGGCGCCTTGTACTTCACGGTCGGCGGTCGCGGCACGCAGTCGGAACTGTTTCGCGTGACGTACATCGGCAAGGAGTTGACTTCGCCCGCCAGCGCCCACGACGAGAAATTCGCCAAGCTGCGCGCAGTGCGCCGCAAGATCGAAAGCTACCATGAAGGCCCCCCGCAAGGCGCCGAGGCGGTCGAATTTCTCTATC
>DATNEC010000159.1:0-10195 GCA_035606815.1 Pirellulales bacterium | reverse complement strand
TCACATGGCGCGAGCTATCCGCCGCTAACCGGCGGAATGCAGGCCACCGAGGCGCCAGCGGGGATCACGCTTGCGTCGTCGGCGTACTCGGCGTTGACGGCGAATACGACGTGAGACAGCACGGCGGCCAAGGCGGGGGTCGAATCGGCCAAGGCGCGGCGCAACTGGCCGATGGTCGCCCCGTCGGGCAGCGAAAGATCGATCGCCTCCCGGCCGGTAAGCTGACGCGCGACGGCGAAGAGCTGGATGCGCACGTTCATGTGACGATCAACTCCCGGCCGCGAGAAGTCAACAGATCGGCGACTTCGGGCATCAGCCCGTAAGCCAGCGCCAACAGCTTCAGCGGATGGATCGTCGGCTTGGTCGTGCCCTGCTCCATTTGAATCTTGCAGGCGCTGCACTCGGTCGTGCCGGCCTGCCAGGTCGATTCGCGGACGGCCGAAATCAGCGGCCACCCGGCCCGCAGGCTGTTGCGGTAGTTTTCGCGCTTGAAGCCGAACGTGCCCGCCATGCCCGAGCAACCCTTCTCGACGTGATGCACGTTCAAGCCCGGGATCAAGCGCAGCAAACTCTCGCCGGGCGAGCCGACTTCGAGCGCCTTGAGATGGCAGGGCGTATGATAGCCGACCGTCGCATTGACCGGCTTCAGGTCGAGTTGCAGCTTGCCGATCTGGTGCAGCCCCCAAAGATAGGAGCAAGCTTCGCTCGTGTTATCGGCGACCAGCCGCGCGTCGTCGTCGCGCAGCAAGTCGGGATATTCGCGTTTCAGGCAAAGCGCGGCCGAAGGTTCGCTGGTGACGATCGTATAGCCCTGGCGAATCGCCTCGGCCAGGATCGCCGTGTTCCGCGCCGCGACGCGCCGCGCGCGGTCGGCGGCACCCAGCGAGACCATCGCCATGCCCGACTGCACCTGGTCGGGGTGGACGTAGACCGCCACGCCATTGTGCTCGAGCACGGCCACCAGCGCCTCGGCCAACTGCGTGTCGTGGTAGTTGGCGTAGGTGTCGACGAAATACAAGACCTTGCGGCCCGCGCGCCGCGTGGGCCGGGTCAGGCGGCGGCGGCTGGCCCGGCGCATGAAAGGCCGCGGGGCGAACCGCGGCAGTTTTCGCCCTTGCGCGATGCCGCCGAGTTTCTCCATCAGCCATCGGGCCCGCCGATTTCCCAGCGCCCAGTTGGCCAAGGGACTGATCAGGCCGCCGAGCGAACTGAACAGGTCCAGCCGCGTGACGACCCAATCGCCCAATCGCAAGCCGTTGCTCGCCACGTAGGCCGCCTTGGCTTCGAGCATTAGCTTCGGAATATCGACGCCCGCCGGGCATTCCAAGCGGCACATCTGGCAGTTGACGCACAGGTCGGCCACCGCCTTGAATTCGTCGGTCTTGATCGATTCGGGATCGAGCCGGCCATGCAGAATGCCGCGCATCAGGTTCGCCTTGGCCCGCGGCGACGACTCTTCGGCCGGGGCAAAGCGAAACACCGGACACATTCGCACCCCGGCCGCTTGGCTGCGACAAGCCCCGCAGCCGTTGCAACTGCGGGCCATCTGGGCGATCTCGTCTTCGCCCCAGTGCAGTTGCAGGTCGACGAGCGGTCGCGGCGGGCCTTCGGCGGTAGCGGCCGCTTCGGCGGGCGCCGCCAACGGCTGGGGGCGCCGCAAGTGGTCGGTCAAGCGCCCGTCGCCGTTGCTGAGTATTTTCCCTGGATTCAGTACGCCCGCCGGGTCGAAGATTCGCTTCACCTCGCCGAACACGTCGTACAGCTCGCCGACCTGGCGGCGGATGAATGGCGTGCGGCTCAGCCCCAAGCCGTGCTCGCCGCTGATCGTGCCCTGCACGGCGAACACCAGTTCGTACAAGTCGGCTGCGAGGTGTTCCATCGTCCGGACTTGTTCGGGATCGGCCAGGTCCAAAAACGGCCGCAGATGGAGTTGGCCGTGGCCGGCGTGGGCGAACAGGGTGGATGTGACCTGGCGCCGCTTCAGCACGTTTTGCATTTCGACCAAGAATTGCGGCAATGCGTCGGGCGGAACCGCCATGTCCTCGACGAAAGGCAGAGCGCGCGTCGAACCTTTCAAGCGGTATAGCGTCGGCACGACATTGCGCGCCAGCCGCCAGTAGAGTTCGATCTCGTCGGGACTGAACGTCTGCCGCGAGTCGAACGCCAGCCGCTTTTTCCGTCGAATTCGCTCGGCGATCAACCGCAAGGCGCCGCGGACCTCGACGGGATCGTCCCCTTGGCATTCGACCAGCAGCAGCGCCTCGGTCGCCGAGGGAATCAGCGAATCGTAACGCGAGTCGGCCTCGCGCGCCAGGCTCAGATGCCGGCGGTCCATCAAGTCGCAAGCGGCCGGGCCGAACGGCAGGATCTCTTGCACCGCCTTGGCCGCGTTTTCCAGCCGGTCGAACAGCAGCAACACCACGCCCCGCTGCCGCGGCAGCGGCTGCGTGGCCACGGTCATCTCGGTAATCAGCGCCAGCGTCCCCTCGGAGCCGGTCAGCAAGCGGGCCAGATCAAGCGAATTCTCGCCGAGCACGTCGGCCAACTGATAACCGCAACGGTCGACCAGGCTCCGCGGTCGGCGCCGCTCGATCAGTTCTGAATTGCGCGAGATCAAACTTACGAGTTGGTCGATCAATTCGCGTTTGCGGGGATCGGCGTCCTGACTCTTTCCCGCGACGAGCGGCTCCTGTCCGAGTTCCAGAACGGCGCCGTCGGCCAGCACGACTTGCAGGCTCAGCACGTGCCGGCGCGCCGAGCCGTATTTCAGCCAATGGCTGCCCGAGCCGTCGAGCGCCACGACGCTGCCCATCGTCGTGACGTGGCTCATGGCGGGATCGGGGCCGAACAGCCGCCCTTGCTGGCGCAGGTGGTGGTTCAGCCGCTCATGCACGACGCCCGGTTGCAGCCGGACGCTGGCCGGATCGGTGCGCAAAATGCGGCGGAAATGGCTGGAAAAGTCCAACGCCAATCCCGGGCCGAGTGATTCGCCCGCCAAGCCGCTGCCCGCGCCTCGAGCATGGATCGGCAGTTGGTTCTCGCGGGCGTAACGGACCGCCGCCGCAACGTCGGCGGCCGAACGCGGCCGCACGACCCCCAGCGGCCTGATCTGGTAGATGCTGGCGTCGGTGGAATACAACTGCAAAAAGACGTCGTCGCAGCGCACTTCGCCGCCGATCAGACCCCGCAGATCTTCCTGGAGGCGTTCGCGCTGTTGGTCCATAGAGGGCATCGGCGACGATTATGGGCGGGCGGCATCGGCGCGTTGAGAGGAACTCGTAGGACGGACTTCCAGTCCGTCGTCCGCAGGACGGCGCGCAGGGGCATGGGACGACGGACCAGAGGTCCGTCCTACAGGCGTCTTCTGTTCGACCAACCGGGCGGCCTCTTGCCGATACCGCTCGTGGACCTCCAGATCGAACCCGCGACGGTCTTTGAGTCCTGCGACGCCCCGGTATTGGGCGCCGCAGCGGTAGCAAGTCACTGACTCGCCGACGACGGCGAACAGCACAAGATCAATGAGCGCCGTGGCGAAGAGCACGGCGAAGGTCCAGTTCGTCAAATACAGATTCCACGTCACGCAACTGACGGCGAACCCAAGCACCACGATGGCCACGCCCAGACCCTGCGGAAAATCCTTGCGCACGAACAAGTCGGTGCTGGGACAAATCAGGCAGCGTTCCGGCTGGCCGTCTCGAAAAGCGTCTTCGGGCCGGGCAAGCTCGAGCTGGCAGTCGGCGCAGCGCAGGCTCGATGCGTCTGGATCCACCTCGGAGGTGCAGGAACCTTCGCAACGCGGACAAGTATAAGTGACGTTCATCTAAACTATCATAACGGAAACAGGCTTTCGCGGGACAGTAGCTGCGAAGTCAACTCGCCGACGAAAGTCACGATCACGCCGACGTAAAGAATCCCCGTGGCGCTTTGCGTGTTGGGGATTTTGAGCGTCTGCCAGGCCATCGCGGCCGCGATTCCGGCGCCGATCAATCCGGCCAGCCAACGCAGCGACAAAAACAGCCAGCGTTCGAGCGCGAACGGCCCTTCGGCCGCAAAATCCGCCGCCAATCCCGCCCCGGCCAGGGCCGCCCGCAAAGCGATGACGAGACCCATGCCCAGCACCAGCCGCTTCAGCGGGTTCAACGACATGCCGGGGGCGTTCAGATGCCAGTGCCCCAACAGCATGGCGGCCATCGTGACGCCGAGCACCAGACCGCCGCCCACCGGGTCGCACCATTCGAGCGCCCTGGCGACCGGAGAGGCCGTTTGCCCGGCGGCGCCGGCCATCCAGGCCCCGACGATCGCGACCGCCGAGATGGCGCCCAAGGCGGCCTTCCCCGGCCGGGGCAGTTCGTAGAGCCACAGCACGCCGCCGAGGTAGCTTAAGATCGCGGCCGTCAACGGCGGCCACAGCGGCAGCGGTTCTTTGGAAAAGCCCATCCTAGCGGCCACGCTGGCCAACACGTTCAACCCCAGCAGCACGTAGAGGTTGTTGCGGTAGTATCCGCTGCTCACCACGCGCGCCGGCGTGCAGGCCATTGCCAACGCCATGCCGAACGAGAGCCGGAAGATGAACTGGGTGAGGATCAGCATGGGGAATCCGCCATGCTACCGCCTGTCCCCGTAAATCAGATTCATGATTTCCGAGCGGCTCGATAGATGCGAACGGAACACCCCGCGCATCGCCGAAGTGACGCACAGGCTGCCGGGTTTGCGGATGCCGCGGATCGTCATGCACGAATGGCTCGCCTCGACGACCACCGCCACCCCCTTGGCTTCCAGTTCGCCCACGAGCAGGTCGGCGATCGTTTCGGTCATACGCTCCTGGACCTGCGGACGGCGGGCCACGACCTCGACCACGCGGGCCAGCTTGCTCAGCCCGATCACCTTGCCGTTGGGCAGGTAGCCGATGTGCGCCTTGCCCATGAACGGCAGCATGTGGTGCTCGCACATACTGTTGAAGCTGATGTCTTTGACAAGTACGACTTCGTCGTATTTCTCCTTGAAAAACTTCTTCAAGTGCTGTCGCGGATCTTCGTGTAACCCGCTGAACATCTCGGCATACATCCGGGCGACGCGGCCGGGCGTTTCCAGCAGCCCCTCACGGTCGGGGTCTTCGCCGATCGCCGCCAAGATCTCGCGGACCGCGCGCTCGATTCGCGGTTGATCTACCCCGCCAGCAGGGGCCGCGGTCGTCGCCGCATCGTCATCGTCGGAGGCTCGGGCAAGCGTCTCGGAAACGGGGGGCATGGCGCTGAAGCTCTTAAATGGTTGACCATTCCGATCTTAGACGTGGCGCGGGGGACGGTCAAGGAACGGATAAAGGCGGAAGCGGGGTCAGTTTGAAATCATGGATTCTCTGAAACGATGCCCGCATTCATTGCGCCTCAAGCCACAACAACATGCCATAGCTTGGCTTTGGTCCTGGCGGGCGGAACGGAACATCGCCTTTTACCTTCCATTCGTGCTCCCTAATCAAATCGAATGATTCGTCGCGGCCAAACGTTTCAACGCCCTTATCGCCGCGCATTGTCACCCATTCGATCCCGCCTTGTGTTGATTCAGCCCAGTTTCGCATTTCTTCATCGCGGACGCCCATCATCGCTCCACCCCCGCGACTTAGGTCGATCTTAAGTCTCCATTCGTCCTTCAGGCGCTCGACACGTGCTTTCAGCGTGAACTCGCCTTCGGGAAGGTCCACGCGGACGATTTCCGTCTGTCCTGGGAAAATCGCATGAGATTTATCGGGCCGAGATTGGCACAGCTTTACTGGCCACGACTCTTCAATTCAGGTTCATCCGATTCTCGCGTACCACCGCGTCAGCTCTTTTAAGCCAAGGTGGATTTTCTTAGGCATCACTCGGGCGTTCCATAGGCGGCCCGGCGTCAGGCGCCATTTGCCGTCACCGCAGAACCTATTCCGTCTTGGTCGTCCTTGCGGTCAGGATATACTTTTGGCCGTCACCGCCGCTCCACCGAAACGGCCTTCTTGATCCCCATTGAACGCCCGAGCCATGCCTAAAAAATCCAATCGCGAGCTTTTGTTCCGCTACGATCTGCGAAAAGTACGCATCCACCGTATGAACCTCAATTCATGCTGAAGCCCGGCGGGAAACGGTTCGCGGGGGCATTGCCAGCAGCGCGGCGGTTGGCGGGATCGGCCAGAACGCTCAACAGCAACTCGGCGCGGCGATCGACGTCCGCCTCGCTCAGCAGTCGCTGCTTGGTCGCCACGCTCAGCTCAAGGGTATAGGCGACCAGATCGGTCAGCATGCCAAGCGAAATCTCGCTGGCCAGCAAAGGCTCCAATTGGCTGTGCGCCTCGTCCAGCGTCGAGGCCATGCTGCGGAACGTTTCAAGCAAGCGTCGCCGCAGCGCCGGCCGTTCGAGCGCCCCGTGAGACGCGTAGGCGTCTTCGCAAGTTTGCGCTTCGGCCTCGCGAAACGATTTGTCGGGCGCCAGTTCTCGGAGCAGGCGAATGCGATGCACCCCGGCCAACAGCAAATTGTACCGTCCGTCCTCCAGCCGATGATGCGTCACGATCCGGCCCAGGCAGGCCATCGGATGGACCGGCGGCCGACCCTCGTAGTCGGCTTCCCAGCCCGGCGCCAAGAGCGCCATGGCGATCAAGCGGTCGGCCGCAAGCGCCTCCTCGACCAGGTCTCGATATCGCGCTTCGAAAACGTGCAAGGGCTGCAAGACGTGCGGAAATAGCACTAGGTTGGGCAAGGGAAACAATCTCGCCTTGCCCGAGAAATTCTCGGCCTGAAACAACATGTCTTCAGGCAGTTCGCTCATGCGTCGACGTCGGGGGGCGGCGGATCGAGATGAATCTCCGGAATCAAATCGCCGGAAATCTCCAACTCGGGAAATTCCTCTTGGCTGGCGACGACCTCGGCAAAGCACTGCTCCATTCCCGCCAGAAACTTATCCAAATCGAGACCCAGGTGCCGGGGGCGGTACGGTTCCAGGTAGCCCCGACTGCCGTAATACAGCTTTTTGGCGCCGCGGATGTTGCCGTTGCCGAAATGGTGCAAGGCCACCGCGGCTTGAATCAATCCCTGGTAGAACTTCCGCGAGGGCCCCAGGTGCTCGGTCCAGACCTCTTCCCACGCCTCGTGGCTCTCGAAGAACTCGCACTCGTTGAAGAATTTGATTCCTTCGAGATAGTGGGGATCATATTGACCGTCGTCCATAGGGGGCTCAAGCCTGTAGGGAACGCCCTCTGCGGCGTTCCATGAATCGCGATGAATCGGGATGTTACGGCGGGCCTCGGAACGCCACAGAGGGCGTTCCCTACAGACGCTCGGCAGCCGCTCGCCATGCACCGCCAGCCAAAACTAGTCGCGAGACGACAGCGACATGATGATCCGCAAGACGTACCAGAACATGAGCGCCACCGAGGCGAACAGCGCCAGCGCGGCGGCGACGTGCTGGCCGATCCGGTAATGGTGCAGAACATTCGAGGTGTCGTACAGGATAAAGCCGGCCGCAAATGCGACCATCGCGGCCGAGAACACCAGCCCCAGGCTGAAGCCGATGAAAACGCTGGCCACGATCACGCCCAGCGCGATCCAGCCGCCCAACCACAACGCCGTTCGCAAGAACGAAAAATCGGCGCGCGTGAAAAACACGACCGCGGTCAGCCCGCCGAAGATCGTCAGCGTGGCGATGCCCGCGGTGGGAATGATCTTCGGATCGAACGTGTTGGCGATGTAGAGCAGGGGAAAAAAGATCGCCGCTTCGGCGACGACGTACAGCGACAAGCCCAAATATTGCGTGCGCGGCGAAACGGTCGAGCGGGCCCAGCTCTCCGCCAGATAGCTGACGAGCATGAACGCCCCGAGCACGATCAGCCAGCTATAGGGCACGCTGGACAAGGCGCCGAGCACGGTTTCGCCCAGGCCGGGAATGCTGAGCAGCACCGCCTCGATGGCGGCAAAGCCGAAGATCGCGCCGCCCAAGTGCAAATATGTCTTGCGGATGAAGTCGGTGCGCTCATCGACGCCGGCGAGCCCGGCGATGGTCAACTCGGGCGAACGATACGGATTGTCGGCGAAGCTCATTGGGCGATCCCCGCAAAAAGAACGGTTTGGTTTGGAACGAATCCAAGAAAAGAGCTTGACTTGGGCACTCAACCCTATCTCGGCTTGGCGGTTACGTCAAGCAGGGATGCCAAGACGGACCAATAATGGTCCCGCACTGACCGCAACTTCGTCCTCTTACGACTCCTTCTTGGTCTCGCTTGGTTCTTCGGTCTCGGCGGAGAGCTCGAGCGGCAGTCCTGAAAGCTCGACATACTCGTAGTCGCGCGTCTGAAACTCGAAGCGGTCGATGTCGTCGCGCTTCAATCCTGCAAAGGTCTCCGCCGTCTGATGGATCGGGCCGGCGTTACCGCCGCGACCGATCGTAGCGAGGTGCAGCGTACCGCGCTTGTCGAACGCGACGACCCGGAAATTACTGTCGACGTAATTGTGCGAAACGACGACCACGGTCCCGTCCGCCGTTTCGAGCGCCGCGGAAAAGACGACGGATTTGCCATTCGCCATGCCGATGGCCAATCCAAACAACGGCTGCGACTTGGCCGCCGTCTTCCAGGGGCCCGAGGCGACGCCGACTTTCAACCCCGTCGTTTTTTGGTCCGCGGCGACGCCGAAGTAGCGGCTGAAGTGGTCTTTCGGCGCTTGATCTCCGCGGATGGCGACTTCGGCGCTGCCGGTCGCGTGGGCCGCGGCGATCTTCCACGTCACCGTCGCGTCGTCGGGCAAATCGCGAACCCGAATCACGATCCTTCGCCACACCGGGTCCGGCGAGCTGACGTTGCCGCGTGTCTTCCAAGTCACGGGGACCGACGGCAGCGTCTGGCCTTGCTCATCGCGCTGGCGAACGAAACACCCCACGAGCGGCGCCGGCAGCGAAACCAGCGGTTTGCCCTGCTCGTCCCACCAACGACCGGGATTCGCGTCATGCGTACCCAGGGCCAGGACTTCGACCATCGATCCGAACGAGAAACGGCCCTTCGCCGGCGCGGCGGTCGCCTTTTCCTTCGGCGTCGCCTCGTTTTTCTGCTCGGCTGCGGCGACGTTCTCCAGCGGTTCTGCACGGCTGGGCGCCGATGCGGTATGGAACGCGAACAGCAGAGCCAAGGCAGCCAGCGCCCTGCCGCTGACGTCGGGTGCAGTCCGTCCGTGCCCGTTCATTACTGTTTCTCCTTGGCCTAGCGAACTGTCCTCGGATTCTAATCCAATCGGTGTTCCCTTGACAGTCCTTGCGCCGGGCGGTGAGAATCGGTGCGTCGCCGCCGTGTTCTCGCGAAGTTTCGCTCCGCCCTTATCGAGTAGGCTCCGGATGGTCGTCGCCGCCCCAGCCAAACGTCATGCTGCCCGCGTCGCGAAGCTGTTGGCCGAAGAATATCCCGACGCTCAGTGCGCGCTTGAGTTCCGCTCGCCGCTGGAGTTGCTGATCGCCACGATCCTCTCGGCCCAATGCACCGACGTGCGCGTGAACCTGGTGACGAAAGACCTGTTCCGCCGCTATCGCAGCGCGGAAGATTTCGCACGGGCCGACCTGGCCGAATTGGAGCGGCAGATCAAGAGCACGGGCTTCTTTCGCAACAAGGCGAAGAACATCCAAGCCTGCTGCCGGCAACTCGTCGAGGAGCACGCCGGCGAAGTGCCTCAAGAACTGGAACAACTCGTCAAACTGCCCGGCGTCGGGCGAAAAACCGCGAACGTCGTGCTCGGCACGGCCTTCCAGATCGCCGTGGGCGTCGTGGTCGATACGCACGTCGCGCGGCTGACTTGGCGGCTGGGGCTGACCAAGCACAAAGACCCAGTGAAAATCGAACGCGATTTGATGGGGCTGCTGCCGTCGAAGGAGTGGGTCGATTTCAGCCATCGGCTGATTCATCACGGCCGCCGCGTCTGCATCGCCCGCGGCCCGAAGTGCGAGATCTGCCGGTTGGAAAAAATTTGCCCTCGGGTGGGGGTGGTCGAGAAGAGCGTCAAGAAAACAGCCAAGAAGAAACCGACAGCCAAGCAAAGGGCCTGAAACCCATGATTCTCTCAGGCCATGAAATCCGCAATCAGTTGGGCGGCAACATCGTGATCGAGCCGTTCGATGAATCGCACTTGAACCCCAACAGCTACAATCTCTCGCTGCACAACGAACTGCTGACGTATGAGGAACTGGTGCTCGA
>DATNEC010000274.1:0-3624 GCA_035606815.1 Pirellulales bacterium | reverse complement strand
CGGTGGATGCCGCGCTCGGAGCAACGAGCTTCGTAGGCGTCGTCTGATCGGCATTGTCGACTTGCTTTGTAGGTTATGCTTCAGAATAACTTTCATGGATCGAAAGTTATGCGTTATGCTGAAGCATGACCTACGCGTCTGGATCTACATGCGTCCTACGCGCCGAGCCAATTGCCGCGCCGATTCGGCGATTCCGCCGGGCTAGTATTGGGCGATCCCTTGAGCGATCGGCTTATGGCCCACCAGCGTCTGCGGCAGAAGCCCCGAGCCTTGCAGGAACAACTGCTGGATCGCGCGGCCCGTTTGATGCGCGTCCTCTTCCTCGGCCAGACCGCGCTGGTAGCGGGCGAACTCAGAAGCTTGAAACTGCGCGCCCACGTTCGCGAACTGGCCCCCGGTCGGACGCAGGTTGCGTCCATACACGTTGATGTCTCGAAAGGACGATTGAGAGCCGTAAACCGATTCGTACCAAGCGCGGGTCTCCGGGACTTCCGGCAGAGCCAGCGGCGGCGCCCCTACGGCTTGGCCGACGATCGTCGTGGAGACGCCCTGGAACTTGCCGCCCAGCGCCGAAGCCGACGGCTGAAGGCCTTTCGCACGCATGTCGCCGACGATCAGACGCAGCATTCTCCACCACTGCTCGCAATGTCGCGCTTCGTGGGTGATTACGTCGCCTAAGCGGGCGATGACCTCCTTGGCCGTCTGGGCGCCGATTTGGTTGGCCATGTTGCTGTTGATTCGTAGCGTCCAAGGGCCGAAATCGAACTGCCCGTTGAGACCGCCTCCCAGGTTGGCTACGGTCAACGTGGGGGCCGGAACAAAGCAGGCGATCAGCGCGGCTCTGACTGACGCGGCGATCTGCTCGCAACGCTGCTGGGCGCTAAGCGCCAACCAGTTGGCCTCGACGGCCTGCATCGCCGCGACGATGCTATTCAGGTGAATGGGTTGACGGATTCCAGTTGGCATGATTCCCTCCCTACAACCTTCGTCTTGGGCCGATAGTCCGGGAAACCCCTCAAATATCCAACCGCTTTCCGCGCTCGCAGCACGTGGCGGCGCGGCGCCAAGGCGAGTTGCATGGCGATATGGTTCATCCATCGCCGCGCGGCCTTGACAGCATGGCAGTATAGCGATCGGCGTCCTTGGGCCGCAACGTAATCGGTCGCGCATCGGCGGAAAAAAAGTCCGACCGCGTTTTTACCTAGGCCGACCCGAACCACAAAGGCCGGCGCCGCCTTCCGAGAGTCCTGGGCCAGTGCATCGAGAGGAAGTATGATGTCGAAAAACCAATCCATGAGGCCTACCCATGCTCTCGCTTTCCGCGCTGCTCATGACCGCCGCCCTTTCCGCCGAGCCGACCAAGCCGCAACTCGAGCTTCTAAAAACCTTCCGCGAAGAGTTCATCCCCATCACGCCGGGCGAAGGCAAATTCCCGGCCGAGTTCTCGATGGGCGACGGTGCGGCGGGCGACGCCGAGCGGCCGGTGCATCGCGTCAAGCTCAAGCACAAGTTTCAGATCGCCCGCTACGAGGTGCCGCAAAACCTGTGGGAGGCGGTGGTGGGCGAAAATCCGAGCAAGTGGAAAGGCCCGCGGAATTCGGTCGAAATGCTCTCCTTCGACGACGCCCAGGCGTTTTGCCGCAAGGCGACCGAACTGATGCGCGCGGCGAAGCTGATCGGCCCTGACGAAACGATCCGGCTGCCGAGCGAGGCCGAATGGGAATATGCGGCCCGGGCCGGCACGAACACGCGGTACTCGTTCGGCGACGACGCCGCGAAGCTGAACGATTATGGCTGGCACCACGGCAATGCGGCGGGCAACGATCCGCCGGTCGGCGCCAAGCAGCCCAACGCCTGGAAGTTGTACGACGTGCATGGCTATCTCTGGGAATGGTGCGCCGATTCGTGGCACGGCGACTATCGAGGGGCGCCGGACGACGGCTCGGCCTGGACCGCCGGCGGCGACGACAAGCAGGGAGTATTGCGCGGCGGCAGTTGGAAAGACGGCGCCGAGAGTCTCGTCAGCAGCTTCCGCCGCCCGGCCGACAAAGGTCTGAAAGACGACGCCGTCGGGCTGCGCTGCGTCTTGTCGAAACCCGCCGCCGAGCGGTAGGCGTCGGCCGGCCGCCGCAATTTTTTGACCGCCAACGCTGAAGGCATTAGAATCATGATATGCGGACGACGTTCAATCTCCCCGATGCGTTGGTGAACGAAGTCAAGGTGCGCGCCGAGCACGACGGGCAAAGCCTGGACGACGCGGCGGCCGAATTGCTGCGCAAGGGCCTGACGGCCAGCGATGAACGGCCCGCCGCGGCGACGAAGTCCGCCATCAAGACGCATCCCAAAACCGGGTTGCCTTACATCGAATGTCCGCCCGATGCGCCTGCACGGACGATGCAGATCTCCGACCTTGTTGCTCTGGAACGCGAAATCCTAGACCGGGTAGAATCTGAACGAAGCGGCCTCGCTCATCGACAGTAATGTCTGGATTGCGCTCTCGTTCAATTCGCATCCGGCGCATGAAGCGGCGTCCGATGCACTTGCCCTGGCGAGCACCGGCCGTCCCGCCGCGTTTTGTCGTGCAACGCAACAGAGCCTTCTCCGCTTGCTCTCCACCCCAGCCCTGGCTCGGCAGTACGGCGAGCCTGCCAGAACGAACGACGAAGCACTCAGTCTGCTCGACCGTTTTATGGCCTCGCCATTGGTGACATACCAAGAGGAACCGGCCGAACTGTTTCCAATCTGGCGACAGCTAGCCGGCAGGACGACGGCCGCTCCGGGAATTTGGATGGATGCATATCTGGCCGCATTTGCAATTGCCGGCGGAATGACGGTCGTCACGCTCGATCGCGGGTTTGTCTCCTTCGAGCAAGCCGGCCTGAGTCTGTTGCTGCTGTCATAAAACCTGGACCAAGCCGAAACCCAAGCCAGCACGTCGCGCCCGCGCTCGCGACGGCGGGTTAGGGCATCTTTCGTCGCTCGGTGGGTTCACGAGCCGATGAAATTCGGCGATTGCGCATGGCACGCCGGACCCTCCAGACATGAGCGTCTGCCCTGTGTCTGGTCTGTTATGATCGATCGATCCCTTACCGCTTCGCGGCTTTGGCCTTCGCCTTGGCGGCGGCCTTCTCGGCGACGGCGGCTTGGGCCGCGGCGAGCCGGGCGATCGGCACGCGGAACGGTGAGCAACTGACGTAGTCCAGCCCGATCTGGTGACAGAAGATCACGCTGGCCGGGTCGCCGCCGTGCTCGCCGCAGATGCCGACCTTCAATTTCGGCCGCGAACTGCGGCCCCCTTCGACGCCCAGCCGCATCAAGGCGCCGACTCCGTCGCGGTCGATCGTCTGGAATGGATCGGCCGGCACGATGTCGTGCTCGCGGTAGTAGTTGATGTAGCCGGCATAGTCGTCGCGGCTCATCCCGAGCGTGGTCTGCGTCAGGTCGTTCGTGCCGAAGCTGAAGAACTCGGCGTGCTCGGCGATCTCGTCGGCCCGCACCGCGGCGCGCGGCACCTCGACCATCGTGCCGACCAGGTAATCGACCTTGACCCCCTTCTCGGCGAAGACTTGCTTGGCCGTCTCGCGGACGATCTTCTCCTGGTCCTTGAACTCGGCCGAAAAGCCC
>DATNEC010000271.1:0-7977 GCA_035606815.1 Pirellulales bacterium | reverse complement strand
CGAGTCGCCAAATCCCTTATGCGAAGTTGCGGCGTGCGGACTCGCATAACATGCGTCTTTCATCGCGTCAATTTCAAGTGGGCACAATGTGCGTCGCCGCAACCTGCCCCATCGCATCTAGAGTTCGCGTTGACCCTGCCTCGGAGTGGAGTTAAGGTCAACGTTAATGCTGGCCTGGATCCCAGTGCCGCACTCCGAATTCTAAAGCCACACGGATCATTGAACTGGGCCCAAGGCTCTAAAGGTCTGTTACTCGTCTGCCGCGACTATGAAGAGGTGCGTCTGAAGAAACGCGTGCCGCTGCTATTGCCGCCAACTTGGCATAAGAGCTTTGCACAGGCACTGACGTCAGTGTGGGATTCCGCTGTACAAGCGATTAAGGAAGCCACGCGAATCATTGTCGTCGGGTTTTCGATGCCTGTTTCCGATCAACATTTCAAGTATTTGCTGTCAGCTGGCCTCCAATGCAATAGCTCATTAAGAAAAGTGAGGATCGTTGACCCAAAGGCAACGTCGCTTGCAGATCAATATCGAGCTGTTTTCCGCGAGGATCAATTCAAGTATGGCGTCGTCAGCTTATGTGAAAAACGTACAGATCAGTTTTTCCTCGACGAAGGGGAACTTGCCGGCATTGGAAGAACGTTAGCGCACCCGGGCCTATCACTGATTGCTGATGATCGAAGGGAGCGCCGAATCGTTCGCAAAGAGATAATCGGGTAGTCCCAGGGAATGGATGACCAGCAAATCCGCGCTCTTGCGCCTAAGTTCGGTCGAAGCGATGGCGGCGACATCCGGGGTAGACTGTCAACTTATGAGGTTCGGCTCTGAAATCCGCAAGGATCCGCCATGAACATCGCCGTCGAATTCCTGTCGTCGATCGTCAATGCCTTCGAGGCCAACAAGCGTCTGGCGGATCGGGCGGTAGAACAACTGCCGGACGACAAGCTGCGCGTCGCGGTCGATGCGAATACGAACTCGATCGCCGTGATCATGAAGCACGTCGCGGGGAACCTGATCTCGCGCTGGACCGACTTTCTCACCGCCGACGGCGAAAAGCCGTGGCGGAACCGCGACGACGAATTCGTCGATGCGTTCGGCAGCCGGGCGGAACTGCTGGAGCATTGGCGGCGAGGCTGGACTTGTTTGCTGACGACGCTCGACAGCCTCAAGCCCGAAGACCTTGAAAAAACCGTCATGATTCGCGGCGAGCCGCACAGCGTGCCGCTGGCTCTCGAACGTTCGCTAGGCCATACGTGCTACCACGTCGGCCAGATCGTGCAGACCGCAAGAATCCTGGCCGGCGAGAAGTGGAACACCCTGACGATTCCGAGAGGAGGCTCGGAGGAATTCAACCGGGCGCATTGGGGGCAGGCGGGAAAGTCGCACTCCTAGGTCGGCAGGTTATCCAAGACATCCTGCAACTCAAGAGATCCCGCAGGCTAATTGTCCAGACCCTGCTTATCCAAACTCTGCCGCGAGCGCTGGTTTTGTTGGCGGCTCTTGGCCGCGATTTCCAACGTCCGCTTGGCCAGCTCGGCCGAGGCGGCAATTCTCGTCCGCACCCGGTCGAGCAATCCCAGCAGATCGTCGGCCGGCAGCGGTTTGATCAGGCACTCGTCGAATCCGGCGTCGAGCGCCTGCTGGCGATGGGGCGGGTCGGCATAGCCGGTCAACGCCACCAGCGGCATCTCGGCCAGCGCGGGCTCCGACCGCAACCGCCGGGCGACCGCCAAGCCGTCGAGCTTCGGCATCGCCAAGTCGACTAACATCAAATCGGGCTTGACATTCGGCGCCTGCTCGATCGCGAAGAAACCGTCGTTGGCCACGTGGACTTCGTGCCCCCAATGTTTCAACAACAACCGCATCGATTCCGTCGTGTCTTGATCGTCGTCCACCACGAACACGCGCAGCGGAGCTAGCACAGCCATGATTGCAGTCCTTCGTGCCACCGTGGCATCGGCAAATTGTCACCCGATTCAATGCGACCCCCGCACGCATTTTAGACGAAGCAAGGGACAAAGCAACAAAGCACATGCGTTTTTCAAGGATCTCCAAATTGGGGTGTTTTTTGAGAACCGAACAAGCGCTTCGGCCGAACGGCGAGCCGGAGGCGTCAGCCTCCGTGTCGTGCGTCATGCAGCGCGGCGCCGCCGAATGGCTGTTCGGTTGTGCGCCTCACGGAGAACCCGGAGGCTGACGCCTCCGGCTCGCCAGAGAACACGCCAGACGACGCCTCCGGCTCGCCAGATAACACGCCAAACGACGCCTCCGGCTCGCCCAATGACGACTCGGCTTGCTGCTCCAGGAGCGAAGTATGGCGGAATCGTAAGGAATCGGGGACAATGCGGCGACAACGATTGCACATTCGCATCGAGTGAGCGCGATCCAGACGCACTCGAGCTGGGGGGAGCGCAACATTGCCAGGCATCGACTTGTTCGTCATCGGCGGCTCGGCGGGAGGGCTGGGAGCGCTGTTGACCCTCGTGCGCGGATTGCCGGCGAACCTCGACGCCGCGCTCTGCGTCGCCCTTCACACCTCGCCCGATAGTCCGGGGTTGCTGCCCCACATCGTCGCGCGGGCGACCGCGCTGGCGTGCGAGTATGCGCGCGACGGGGAAACGCTGCGCCGGGGCCGCATTTACTGCGCGCCGGTCGACCGCCATCTGCTCGTCGAGGGAGACCAGTTGCGCGTGACGCGCGGCCCGCGAGAGAACGGCTTCCGCCCGGCCGTCGATCCGCTGTTTCGCACCGCCGCAAGGTCGTTCGGGTCGCGGGCGGCCGCAATCGTGCTGTCGGGCAGCCTGGGCGACGGCAGCTATGGCTTGGCGGTGGTCAAGCAACTGGGCGGAACGGCCATCGTCCAAGATCCCGAAGAGGCCTTGATCCCGAGCATGCCGCAAAGCGCGTTGCGCAGCGTCGAAGTCGATCATGTGGTCGCGGCGGGCGAGATGGCGGAGTTGATCGTCCGATTGGCCGGTAAATCTTCGGAAGGAGATCCTGAAATGCCGCCCCCCGCTTCCTCTGGCGACCCGGCCGAACGAGGGACCGATTTGGCGATCGAGACGCCCCCCGGCCAACTCACGCCGTTGACTTGCCCCGAGTGCGGCGGACCGCTGTGGCAACACGAAGAAAGCCGCCAATTGCATTTTCGCTGCCACGTCGGTCACGCCTACAACGCCGAGAGCTTGGTCGAGTATCATTCCAAGCACGTCGAGTCGGCGCTGTGGACCGCCTTGCGAGTGCTGGAAGAACAGGCCGAATTGCAATCGCGGATGGCGGCGCGCGCCGAAGGCCAGCAGCTCGCCGCCGCCGCCAAACATTTTCACCGCCGCGCGGAAGATTCCAAACGGCAAGCGGCCGTGTTGCGCGGCACGCTGCTGGCCTCGCCGGCAGGCAACGGCGAACCGGGCCAAGAGACCGATTGACGAGGAACAAGCATGAACGATCAACCATCCCCCGCGCCGGAAGGCGCCGAACTGGCGCCGTTGACGATCGTGGGCATCGGCGGCTCGGCGGGCGGTTACGAGGCCTTTCGGAAGCTGCTCGAAAACCTCTCCGACGATCTGCGGATGTCGGTGGTCTTCATCCTGCACTTGCTGCCGACCCACAAGAGCATGTTGAGCGAATTGCTGACCCGCTCGACGCGCATGCCGGTGGTGCAAGCGCGAGACGACATGCCGCTGGAGGCGAACCACGTCTACGCCATTCCGCCCGACGCTTACATCGAGGTGCGCGACGGCCGGCTGCGGCTCTCGTCGCGCGCCGGGCAAGGCGCCTCCTTCCTGCCGATCGACCGCTTTTTCATCTCGCTGGCCGAGACCGCGAAACAGCGGGCGATCGGCGTGGTGCTCTCCGGAACGGGGGCCGACGGCGCCATCGGACTGCGGCAGATCAAGGAGGCGGGCGGGATCACCTTCGTGCAATCGCCGGAATCGGCCGATCACGACGAGATGCCGCGGGCCGCCATGGCCAGCGGCGACGCCGACTTCGTGCTGCCGCCCGAGGAGATCGCCAAGGCGCTGGGCGAATTCGGCCAAGGCGCCTCGCTCGGCCCGTCCGAAGATGGCGGCGAGGACGCCCAGGGGCGGCCCACCGAGGAGCAGATCAAGCGGATTTTTTCGCTGCTGCGCACCGCGGCGGGCGTCGATTTTTCGCACTACAAGCGGCCCACCATCGAGCGCCGCTTGCAGCGCCGCATGGCACTGCACAAGCTGACAAGCGTCGAGGAGTATCTGGGCTTGCTCGAACGGCAGCCCCAGGAAGCGCGGCTGCTGTTCCAGGACATCCTGATCCACGTCACGTTTTTCTTTCGCGAACCCGACTCGTTCGCCACCTTGGCCGAAAAGGTGTTTCCCAGGTTGCTCGAAGAGCGGAAGCCCGACGAAGCCTTGCGAATTTGGGCGCCGGGCTGCTCGTCGGGCGAAGAGCCTTATTCGTTGGCGATTGGCCTGCTGGAGTTTCTGGGGGAAAAGGCCGAGAGCATTCCGATCCAGCTTTTCGCCACCGACATCAGCGAAACGGCGATCGGAACGGCCCGTTCGGGCGTATACTCCGAAGCCGCGCTGCGGCCGGTGGCGCCCGAGCGCCTGCGGCGCTACTTCTCGCACATCGACGGAAAATACCGCGTCAACAAGCGGCTCCGCGAGATGTGCATCTTCGCCCGCCACGACCTGACTCGCGACCCGCCGTTTTCGCGGCTCGACCTGGTCGTGTGCCGCAACGTGTTGATTTATCTCGATCCGTTCTTGCAGAAGCGGTTGCTGTCCGCGTTTCACTACGCGCTCAAGCCAAGCGGCTTTCTCATGTTGGGCGGCGCCGAGACCGTCGGCTTTCAGGCCGAGTTATTCACGCCGATCGACAAGAAGCACCGGCTCTACGGCAAGCGCGCCACGTATGCGCCGGCGATCGAGTTGGCGGCCTCCGATGGGAGCGAGGCGGCCCGGCCGCCGCGTTCGCCCGCCGCGCAGCCGCCCGCGGAATTCGTCGCCCACAAGTCCGTGCAGCAGGAAGTCAATCAACTGATCATGAGCAAGTACGCGCCGCCGGGAGTGCTCGTCAACGACAAGCTGGAAGTCGTCCAATTCCGCGGACAAACGGGGTTCTTTATCGAGCCGGCGCCCGGCGACGTCACGCTGCACGTGCTGAAGATGGTCCGCCCCGGACTATTGCACGAATTGCAGCAGGCGCTGGCCGCGGCGCGCAAGTCGCAGGCCCCGGTGCGCAAAGAGGGGTTGCACGTGGCCTTCAACTCGCACGGCCGCGACGTGGACTTGGAGGTGCTGCCGATCATTTCCCCCGACGGGCCGCCGCATTACCTGATTCTGTTCGAGGACGTGACCGAGGAAAAGCCGGCGGCGCGGCAGAAGCGCCGCACCCGCGCCGCCGAGCGCACGCCGGAACCGGCCGAGGGCGACGTCGAGCAGATCCAGCGGGAATTGGCCGCCACCCGGCGCTACTTGCAGCAGACGATCCAAGACCTGGAGATCGTCAACGAAGAGGTGCAGTCGGCGAACGAAGAGATCTTGTCGAGCAACGAGGAATTGCAGAGCACCAACGAAGAATTGGACACGGCCAAGGAGGAACTACAAAGCACCAATGAAGAATTGAACACCCTCAACGCCGAGCTGCACAGCCGCAACGATGAGTTGAGCCGCCTGAACAGCGACCTGGTGAATTTGCTGAGCAGCGTGCAGTTGGCGGTGATCATGGTCGATCGCGCGATGCACATCCGCCGCTTCACTCCGGCGGCCGAGAAGCTGTTCAACCTGATTCCGACCGACGTGGGCCGGCCGATCCAACACCTCAAGCACAACCTGGCGTGCCCGGAATTGGAGCAGTGGATCCGCGAGGCGATCGACTCGATAACGCCCATCGACCGCGAAATTCAGGATCTGGACGGCCACTGGTACGCCCTTCGCGTGCGGCCCTACTGCAGCGCCGACAACCGGATCGACGGGGCCGTGCTGGCGTTGGTCGACGTCGACGCCGCCAAGCGGCGAGAGCTGCAAGCCAGCGCCGCGCGAGAAGAAATGCACGCGATCTTTGACACGGTCCGCGAGGGGTTGGTGGTGCTCGACGGCCAGTTGGTCGTGCAGACCGCCAACCGTGCGTTCTGCCGCATGTTCCAGGTCACGCCGCAAGAAACCGAGGGCCGGCGGATCTACGATCTGGGCGACGGGCAGTGGGACATTCCCGAGCTGCGCTCGTTGCTGGAAGAGATCCTGCCGAAGCGCACGAAATTTGAGGACTTCACGGTGGAGCACGACTTCCCTCACGTCGGATTGAAAAAGGTCGTGCTCAATGCCCGGCGAATGGAACCCGGCGCCGGGGCGCCGCGAATCTTGTTGGCCATCGAAGTGCGCTCGCCCGCGGACCCCTAGCGAGACGCCGCCGCGGATTGGCGAAATGCCGGCCGCGTGGCGGCTTCTTGTATCCGCGCGTCGCGGTGGTAGAATCATGTCATCTTCGACTCGCCCGCGGCGTGGGCAACTTGTCGGCCGATGGATGCGTCGCCCATGGCGGGGCCGCGTGCGGTCGTGTTTTCTCCACTCTTTCGTCAAGCGGCTTCCTCGCGCGGCGCCGAGACGTCCGGCTGGCTGTTCGATCGAAGGCAATAGACAAAGGGGACGAATCGTGCCAAACCGTTTGAATGTGCTCGTCGCCGACGAGGACCAGTCTGGCGGCGAAGCCGCCGCTTTGATTCAACGCTGGGGCCACCAGGCCACCTGGACGCACGACGGGCTGTCGGCCGTGGAAGCGGCCTCTTCCCTCCGCCCGCACTTGGCCTTCGTCGGCCTGGCGCTGCCGAAATTGAACGGCTTCGGGGTTGTCGAGCGCGTCCGGCAGTTGCCAGGACTGAGCGAGGCCCGACTCGTCGCGCTGGTCGACGCGGCCAATGCCATACCGCTCCCCGAGTTCAAAAGGGCCGGCTTCAGCGACCGCTTGCTCAAGCCGATTGCGCCCATCGCGCTGCTGGACGCGCTGATCAAGACGCGAGATTCGATCGCCTCGTCGGCCGAGAAGGTACGTCTCTCCGCCGAACAGGCCGTGCGTTCGCGGAATCGAAACGCCGAGTCCCGTCGGGGACTCGAAGACTCGAAGAAACTCATCGAGATCTCGCGGCAATCGATCGGCCGCCCTCTCCCGCCGATCGAGCCCGCGGCGCCGCTGGCTGGCTTGCAATTGCTCGTCGAAAGCAACCGGCTCGGGGTTGAACCGCTGCGCGTCGCGCTGGAAGTGCTCGCGGGAAGGGCCGACATATTGTCTGCCGAGGACCGCGCGACTTATGCACACTTGCGGAACCACTACTTGCAGCCGGCTTGCAAGCTGTGCCGATACCGCATCCCGCGAGAAGAGGTGGTCGACTCGTGGTCGAACGGCGGTTACTGCCATCTCTGCGCCGACGCGCTGGAATAATGGCGGCAGTCGAGCTCTAATAGGACGCCCTCATGTGTCGGGCCCGAAGCCCAGGCACCTCACGCCATCGAACTCGACCCGCCATGACCGGTCTCGCTTCGCCACCGATAGCCTATTCGCCAAATTGGGAGTCTTTCCGGGATGTACCTTGGTAACCGCGGGGCCGTTCAGCCCGAACTGCAGCCACAGGCACCGCGGAAGCAGTCCGCGGCGCCGGCCGTTGCGAGGTTTCATAAGCTGCTGCTTCCTAGCGAACTCCCAGGCCAGACTGTTGCGGCCCACGCTGCATCGTGTCGCAAGGCGATTCGCCGGTCAAGCAAGCCGCCCGCCGGCTTTCGTGCCGTTTCCTACGGCGGTCGCATCCACCCGTGCAGGTTGATTCGCAAGCGGGCCCCGGAACCAAGCACGCTGCTTGCGACATCGCAGTTCTGGGCCTCGTCTCCGTCAACCGCCCAAGGACGCGCCCTCCTGTGCCGGTTTGGCCATTCGGTACGCTCCGCCGGCGCTCGTGCATTTTTCCGCACGGGTCTGCCGAACCCTGCGCGGAAATGGATCGCTTGA
>DATNEC010000085.1:0-6162 GCA_035606815.1 Pirellulales bacterium | reverse complement strand
TTCGGCAACGCGGGGCAGGTCTGCATTTCGACGCAGCGCGTGATCGCCTCGCGCGCCATCTATGCCGACTTGCTCGATGCGCTGGCGCCCAAGGTCGCCGCCATCAAGGCGGGCGACCAACTCGATCCGGCGACGCAAATGGGGCCGATGGTCCGCGAGGCCGATGCCGTCCGCGTCGGTCAATGGGTCGACGAGGCCGTGGCCGGAGGCGCCCGCCTCGTGACGGGCGGCCAGCGCCAAGGCGCGCTCTATTCGCCCACGCTGGTCGCCGACGTCGACTCGCGGATGCGGATCAGTTGCGACGAGCTGTTTGGGCCTGCCGTGGCCGTCACGCCGGCGGAAGACATCGACCAGGCGATCGCCTTGGCCAACGATACCAACTACGGGTTGAGCGCGGCGATTTTCACGGAGAACCTCGCTTGGGCGATGAAGTTCGCCCGCCAGGTCGATTCGGGCAACATCCACATCAACTGGGGCCCCGCCTGGCGCGCCGATTTGATGCCTTACGGCGGGTTGAAAGACAGCGGCTTCGGCAAGGAAGGGCCCAAGTACGCCGTCGAAGAGATGACCGAACTGAAAACGGTCGTCATTCACGGCGCATGAGTCGAGCAGCCCGCGCCTCGCGGCTATACTGGCCCGATGCACGCTCCCGATCCTCATCGCGCCGTCCGCGAACACAACCGCCGGGCTTGGAACGCGCTGGTCCTGAAGAAGCAGCGCTTCACGACCCCCGCGCCCGACGACGATCTCCGCGATCCGCTGGGTAAAGTCGACGGTTTGGGCTGGCTCGGCGGCAGCGTCGCCGGCAAGCGGCTATTGTGCCTGGCCGCCGGCGGGGGACGGCAAAGCGCGATGTATGCCGCCGCGGGCGCCGAGGTGACGGTCGTCGATCTCAGTTCGGAAATGCTGGCCCTCGACCGGCAAGTCGCGGCCGAGCGCGGATTGAATGTCCGGGTCGTCGAGACCTCTATGGACGATCTCTCGGGCCTGGCCGCCGCCAGCTTCGAGATCGTGATTCAGCCGGTTAGCACCTGCTACGTGCCCGACGTTCAGGCCGTCTATCGCGAAGTGGCCCGGGTCACGGCGCCGGGCGGCATTTACGTCAGCCAGCACAAGCAGCCGGCGAGCCTGCAAGCCGCGGTCGAGCCTTCGGCGCGCGGTTATGAATTGCTCGAACCGTACTACCGCGTCGGACCATTGCCGCCGGTCGCCGGGAGCCAGCACCGCGAGGAAGGGACGCTCGAATTCTTGCACCGCTGGGAGGATCTCGTCGGCGGCATGTGCCGCGCCGGCTTTGCGATCGAAGATCTCGTCGAGCCGATGCACGCCAAACCCGACGCGGCGCCCGGCACGTTCGCCCACCGCAGTTGCTACGCGGCCGCCTATGTGCGGATCAAGGCCCGCCGCCTTGGGCCGCCCGGCGGATCGAACTCAGCCGGCAAGGTCTGGGTTCCCAACGGCGATTGACTCGGCGCGCTTCACTTCGCCGTATAGCCCCCGTCGACCATCAGATTTTCGGCCGTGATGAACGAGGCCTCGTCCGAAGCCAGGAACACGATGGCCCGGGCGATCTCGACGGGGTCGGCGACGCGCTGGATCATGTGCCCGCCGCCGAAAAACGGATCTTGGTCGGCCGCGGCTCGATCCAGCCCTTGCTCCTTGCACATCCGCTGCACCTGCGGCGTCCAGACCGTGCCGGGGCAGACGGCGTTCACGCGGATGTTGTCCTTGGCCAAATCGAGCGCCATGCAGCGAGTCATGTTGGCGATCGCGGCTTTGCTCGAATTGTAGGTGACGAAGTTCGGCTGGGCGATGAAGCTCGACATCGAGCCGATGTTGACGATCGCCCCGCGGCCCGCCTTTCGCATCTCGGGAACGACGTGCTTGGCGACCAGGGCCGGCCCCATCACGTTCACGTCCAAAACTTTCCGCCATTCCTCGGGAGTGGCCTCGATACCGCGGAGCACGAACGCCGCCGCGTTGTTGACCAACAGGTTGATCTTGCCGAAGGCCTTCACGCCTTCGGCGACCATCCGGCGGATGCTGGCCTCGTCGGCGACGTCGGTCTCGACCGCGATCGCCTGTCCGCCGTGGTCGTTGACGCCCTTGGCCACGGCCTCGCCCGACTCTCGATTCAACTCGGCGACGATCACCGCCGCCCCTTCCTGGGCGAAAACCTGGCAGGTGGCCTGGCCGATGCCCGAGCCTCCTCCGGTAATAACGGCGACTTTTCCTTGAAGGCGATCCATGGGGACTCCCGCAGACGTGAGCAGACGTGATAGGACGTGATCGATCGCTGTGCGCTGTCGATGTCCCCTGATCGTCTCGAAAAATCGGACGGAGTCAAGGCGCCGCCGGCCGCGAGGGGCGATCGGCCGCGGCGATTTCTTGGCGGAGAAGAGATCCACCCCCGGCCGCGATGCGATTACAATCGGGGCTGTGGGGAAAATCAGGCGATCAACGGAAAAGGAAACAAAATTTGGCGTTTGACAGCCGCGAGCAGCGTCGGATCATGGGACATTTCGCGACCGGCGTCACGGTCGTCACCACTCGGCACGGAGATCAATTCTTCGGCATGACCGCCAACGCGGTGGCTTCGCTGTCGCTCGACCCGCCGCAGATTCTGGTGGCCGTCGATCGCCGCGCCCAAATGCACGAAGCGCTGCTGGCGACGCGGTTCTTCGCCGTCAACGTGCTCGACGAACGGCAGGAAGAGATCTCTCGCCGGTTCGCTCTGCGCGGGCCGAAAGAATGGAGCGACCTGAAGCTAACAACCTCCGTCACGGGCGCCCCAATCTTCGAAGGGGCCTTGGCGTATCTCGATTGCCAGTTGGCCGAGGTGCTGCCGGGCGGCGACCATCAGATTTTCATCGGCGAGATCGTCGCCGGCGATGCAACCGACGGCCGGCCGCTGATGTATTATCGCGGCGCCTATGTGCGGCTGCCCGAGTAATATCCGCGGCTGCCAGAGTAATTTTCCGAAAGGGACCATCATCATGAGCTGGCCGAAACTTCGCAACGCGATTCAGAGCTTGTTGGCGGTCGTCGTGTGCTGCTCGGCATGCAATCGCCAACCGCACGAGGCGCCGGTTTCCACTCCCCCGCGAAACCCGCCGCCGGAGGCGGTCGTGGTCCGCCGGCCGACGCTGGAAACCCCGACAACGATCGCCGGCAAATTGTTCCGCGAGTGGAACGTCGCCGATACGGCGGCCGACGCTCTGGCCCGCATCGGCGACGCGGCCGTGCCGGCGCTGATCGAGGGCCTGGCCGATCCGAACCCGAAGGTCCGCGCCCAGTCGGCGCGGGCCTTGGCCCGCATGGGGCCGAAGGGACACGCGGCGGTGCCGGCCTTGATCTTGGCCTTGGAAGACGAAGAGGCGGCCGTCCGGGTGAATGCGGCCCGCGCCTTGGGCCAAATCGGCCCCGACGCCCAGGAAGCCGTTCCGGCCCTGATTCGGGCCCTGAAAGATCCTGGAAACCAAGCGAACGTCGAAACGCCGGCCGCCGACGTCGGAAGCGAGTTCTTGACGAAGTAAGAGACTATCCGAAAACTCCCTCTCCCTCTGGGAGAGGGCTGGGGCGAGGGCGTGTTGATGAGGCGATTCCCCCTCGCCCTAACCCTCTCCCAGAGGGAGAGGGAATCATTCGAACTCCTGGCTCCTCTTTCCCCATGTCACGCACTGCCGCAGAACTTCGCCGCGACGCTCTGCAAATCTGGCGCGCCGGCGTTGAAGCGGTCGATTCCGCGAAGCTGGTGCGCGAAACCGTGCGGACCGATGGCGAAACGCTGTGGATCGCCGACGAGCCGTTGCCGCTCGGCGAGATCAGGCGGATCGCCATCGTCGGGGCCGGCAAAGCGGGGACCGGAATGGCCGCGGGATTGTTGGAGGCGCTGGGGCCGAAGCTCGTCGAGGAGAAGCACGTCGCGGGCTGGCTGAACGTGCCCGCCGATTGCGTCCGACCTTTGCCGCCCTTGCACCTGCACGCCGCCCGGCCCGCCGGCCGCAACGAGCCGACGGCCGAAGGCGTCGCCGGCGCCGAGGCGATCTTGGAACTGGTCGGATCGCTGCACGCAGAAGACTTGTGCTTTTGTTTGATCTCGGGCGGCGGCAGCGCGCTGTTGCCGGCGCCTATCGAGGGCGTCACGCTGGCCGACAAGCTGGCCGTCACGCGATTTCTGAGCGCGGCCGGCGCGAACATCGTCGAACTGAACGCGGTCCGCAAGCGACTCAGTCGGATCAAGGGGGGCGGCTTGGCGCGGGCCTGCCGCGCCGGTCGATTGATCGCACTCATCATTTCCGACGTGCTGGGCGATCCGCTCGACGTGATCGCCTCGGGGCCGACCGTGGACGATCGCTCCACCGCCGAGCAAGCGCTGGCCGTGCTCGATAAGTTCGCGGCGCGCGAGGGCGGCGTACCGGAGGCCGTGTTCGAGGCCCTTCGGCGCCAAGCGGCGTCCGGGACGGGCGGCTGCGACGTGCGAAATCTAATCATCGGCAACAATGCCGTCGCCGTCGATGCGGCAGGCATGGAAGCCGAGCGTCTGGGCTATTCGCACGCCATGCACGCCAGCCATGAGCCCGAAGGCCCGGCCGAGGAAGTCGGACGCCATCTGGCGGGGATGGCGGTCCGGATGCGCGGCGAAGCAGGGCCGGATTGCCTGATTACCGGCGGCGAGCCGACCGTGGCGCTCGCGGCCGAGCCGCTGCGCGGCCTGGGCGGTCGCAACCAGCAGTTGGCGCTCGCCGCCTGCGAGGTTTTGCAGTCGCAAGGCGACGGGGAAGGAATCGTCCTGCTCTCGGGCGGGACCGACGGCGAAGACGGCCCGACCGACGCGGCGGGCGCGATCGTCGACGCCGACTTGATCGCGGCGGCCCGGCTGCAAGGGCTATCGCCCGTCGACTTTCTGCGGCGCAACGACGCCTATCATTTTTTCGGGCCGCTCGGCGGCCTGATCACAACCGGCCCGACGCACACCAATGTTTGCGATCTGCGGGTCGTGGTCGTCGATCGGCGGCAGGAGCGTTCCTGATGTCCCACGACAGAGATCCTATCCGTCCCGCGGCAGCAGCGTCCTCGCGGTTCGTTGGAGACCTTGAGCCGCGCGGGTCGCCGGCTCGAATGGCGGCCGGTTCTCCTTCCCGCACGAACGCAACGTGTCTTGGAGGTTTGAAGCGAATTTCAGTTCAGCTTGGGCCGGCAAGCCACGGGCAGGCAGTCTCACAAAGCTCGCTCGGGCCAAAAAAATGCCCCAAGAATTCACGCGAGGGAGCGAAGACAAGTACAATCTTGTTTCACGACTCACGTTGGAGGGACCACTCAAATGAGCCTATTCGCAGACGCTGGCGGGTTGCCGGGTTGGATGGTCGAACTCGGCCCAAACGGCATGAATCTGTTCCTCACGGTTGCATTCTGCACGGTCCTGGCCATCGGCATCATCGCCATTCCGATTACGGCGCTCGTCTTGCACCACCGCAGGGCGGCCATGAAGCATCGAGAACGAATGACGATGATCGAGGCCGGAATGCATCCAGACTTTCCAACGGTGGCGGCGGAGGCTGCTCCTGCGCAAGAAATGAAAACTACGCTTGAGTATCGGCCGACCGCCTAGCCTGTGCCCCGCGGTCAATTCAGGCATCGGACTGCGCTGGCTCACGCTGGCGGCGTTTGCTGTATGGCGAGGAGCATTTCTCCTGCCATCTAGGAGGCCGGGCGAGGGCGCCCTTTGCCGGCCCACAAGAATCTCGTTATTAGACCAATTCACTACCTTCGGATGCAAAAATTGGACGCTTGGGAGGCCGCATGGTAAGGTGTCGGCGTATTGGCTGCGAACGTTTCGCCCCGCCTTTGTCCCGCCGAGAGGAGTGAGATTCCCATGAAAAACCATTGGATTGCGTTGGCTGTTTTGGCGATCGTCTTGTCGAGTGCGGCGGCCTTGCCGGCCGGCGAACCCAAGGCCGGCGATCAGGCGCCCGCGTTTTCGATGAAGGGCAGCGACGGCAAGACCCACGCCCTGGCCGATTACAAAGGCAAACAGGTCGTGGTGCTGGCCTGGTTTCCCAAGGCGTTCACCGGCGGCTGCACCAAAGAGTGCAAGTCGATGCGCGAAAACGGCAAGGCGATTCGCGAATACGACGTGGCCTATTTCACGGCCAGCGTCGA
>DATNEC010000084.1:0-6472 GCA_035606815.1 Pirellulales bacterium | reverse complement strand
GACTTTTCGGCCAGCCGTTCGGTCTCGGCCTCGTTCTTTTCGGCCGCCTTCTTGGCTTCGGTCGCGGTTTTCGCGGCCGCGGCCAATTCGGTCGCCAACTGTCCCAGCTCCTTCTGCCGTTCGGCCGCGGCGGCGGCGGCTTCAGGGTTGCGCCGATAGGAATGCTTGGCGGTGGCCCGCAAGTAAATGCTGAAACTTCCCAGCGGAGCGTTGGCCGGAATGGTCAGCGAGAGCTTGGCCGTGTCGGCCTTGTCGCCGACCGCCAGATTGTTGACTCGCTGGAAGCCGCGCGGCAGGCCCGAAACCGTCATCTGAATCGGCCCGGCGAATCCGTCGCGGCGCGTGATCGACAAGGGAATCTCCAGCTTGCCCGCACGCGACATCTCCCACGCGGCGCCGTCCTTCGCTTCGACCGAGAATGGCGCGCGCTCGACGTCGCTGACGGCGAGCGCTAACGCATGGCTCAACCGCGAGCGGGCCGCCATCTGCCGCTGCTGCCCGGCCCAGACGAGTGCCGCCGGGCGGGCTTCGCGCTCGATCTGTTTGTCCCCGATTTTGGCGCGGCCGACGAGCCGGAAAGGCGCCGCCGCCGCGGGCGCATCGTCGCTTGCTTTCAGCACGAGCGCGGCGGAATTGCCGCCGGGGCCAATCGACGCCGGCGCGGCGCCGACGCCGGGGGGCAAGTCTTCGGCCGTGACGATGATTTCGCCGTCGAAGCCGTCGCGCCGCACCGCCACGATTTCGATCAACTCGGCGCCCCCTTTGCGCAGCAACGGATTCCAGACGATCGACGGCTGCTGGTTGGCGTTGGCTTGCGAACCGGAGAACTTCGGCAGGGCGACGAGGCGAAAGTCGGGCTGTTCCGGCCGGATCGCCAGGCGATAGACGAACCGCGGATCACCGCGCGAACCGAAATACAAATCGCGCACCAGCACTCGATAAACGCCGTCGGCCGGAGCCGTGAAGCGATAGATCGGATCGTCGTGCCGAGTGTTGAAGTCGGGATCGGCGGCCGTCTCGCCGGCGTCGTCCTCGCTCTTCAGTTCCTTGGCTTGCTCCTTGCCTTGCTTGTCGACGGTGATTTGCTCGACGAGCAGAAACGGGTCGGCGATCGAGCCTTGACGCTGCGAGATGACCTCGATGACGTATTTCTCTCCCTGTTTGGCGTCGAAGAGGAACCAGTCCTGGTCGCCCTGGGGATAGAACTGGCCGGCGCACTCGCAAGGGAGCGGCAACTTCTGGGCTTTCTCTGGGGCATCGTTCGGTTCTTGCTCAACGACGATGGGCGCCGAGGCGAAGCCGATCAACACCGGCTCGGCCATGCCCCGCGGCGTCGGCAGCCGATAAGGCGCCGCGTCGATTCCGGCTTCGGCCGGTTCGATCAAGGTCTCGGCGGGCAACTGGGCCGCCGCGGCGCCCGCGGGCAGTTCGATTGCGGCCGTGACGACTTCCAGCGGTTTGCCGTCGATCGTCATGCCGGGCGCCGGCTTGCCGCCGGGCAGGTTGCGGCCGTAGAGCTGGTAGTTTGCCTTGCTGCCCGGCAGGCCGGCCGGCGGAAACGCGAAATCGACTCGCGGCAGCGTGCTCAGCGAGAGGCGATAAGCATATTCGTCGCCGCCGCCATAGATGAAGTCGTGGACCTTGACCGTGTAGGCGCCGTCGGCGGGAACGGTGAAATCGACGAGCGTGTCGTGCAGGCTGCCGTCGTATTCCCGGGCCAGTTCGCGTCCGGCGGCGTCGTAGACGGCCAAGGCGGCGTCGAGCCGGGAATCGAGCGGCCGCGCGCGGCATTCGATCAGTACGCGCTGGCCGGCCTTGGCCGCGAAACGGTAGTGATCGAGATCGCCGCCGCGATTCGAGCGGCCATTGACCACGGCATCGAGCGCGACTTCCTGAGCGCTGGCGGGAGTTTCGTTCGGTTCGGCTTCGAGCGCTTCGGTCAGATTGCCGACGGCGAAAGCCCGCGGATTCGAGACGCCGTATTTTCCGACCGCGCGGAGTTCGTAAATGCCCGGCGGCACGTCGGCCCCGACCGCGATCTGGAACTGATTAGGGACCGGTTGCGGCGCCGTCTCGAACTCCGCCGGATCGCGCAGCTTCGGCCGGGCCACGATGCCCGGATGTGAAAACATCAACCGATCGACCGAGTCGAGGTCCGTCCCCGAGATCGTGATCTCGACCGACTCGCCTTGCCGTCCGCCCGGTGGAAACACGCCGGACAAGCGCGTGACGGGGAGTTGGGCCGGCGCTGCCTCGACCCAGGCCAATACGATGCATAAAGCCAGCGGGATTCTTCCGCCGAAAAATCGCCGGCGCGACGGCGATCGAAGGCTTCGGGAGCAGAGAATTTGCATGATGCACCGCCTGGGATTCGTTCCGGAGGAATGCCGCCAACTCGACGCGGGCCGCGATCCGAACGCGGCCGGCGGACGCAAAATGCGCCGGCCGATTTTCCCATGCTGGGCGAATTCTTGCAACTTTTTCGCGGGCCGAACTGCGGAATTGGCGCGCGCAATAAAAAAGCCCTTCGCAGGCGGGGCAGGTACCTGGAAGGGCCATGAGTCAGGGTTGCCCCCAACTACGGTGTTCATTGTTGCTGACCGCGGGGCGCTTGTCAAGAACTTTCAGAGCAATTTTGTGAATCGCTGTCGTGGACGTTTGCACCCCGGCTGGAAAAAGCGCGCCACACAAGTTGTATCGATTGCGCAGTTTTTGCGGCGCGAGCAATTGCCGGTGGGTGACGCCGTTTAATTCTAATGTCAAGAAGGATCGCTTTCGTTCGGTAGGGAACGCCCTCAGTGGCGTTCCGTGGAACGTCCGCGCGACGTCCCCTCGCAGATCGTGGAACGCCGCGGAGGGCATTCCCTACATTGGCCGCCGCGTCAGGAACCTGCTCGCAGCCGATCGATGAAGGCCGCCAAGTCGGGCGGCAGCGACATTTTGAATTCGAGACGCTCGCCGGTGATCGGATGTTCGAGCACCAACTCGGCCGAGTGCAAAGCCAGCCGCGGAGCGCCGCTGCGATCGGGCGGCGCCGAGCCGAACAGCGGCTTGTTGTAAATCGTCTCGCCGCATAGCGGGCGCCCTAGCTCGGCCAGATGAATACGAATTTGATGCGTGCGGCCGGTATCCAGGCGGCACTCGACCAGCGTGTAATCTCCCAGTCGCTCGATCGGTTTGACGTGCGTCACCGCGCGCTTGCCGACGTCGGGTTGCTGCGTGCTGCCGCGCCGCCCGTCGCCGCGGTCGCGGACCAATTGCGACTCGATCGTTTGCGCGGCCAACTCGCCGCGGACCACTGCCAGGTAGCGGCGGCTGGTCGTGTGCCGGCGAAATTGCTGCGCCAGTTGCCGCTCGGCTTGCACCGTGCGGGCGAAGGCCATCAAGCCGCTGGTCTCGCGATCCAAGCGATGCACCGGCCGCACCGGCGGCAACTTGCCGGGCGCCGCGCCGCGCCGGCCCCGTTGGCCGCGGCTCGATTTCTTGGCGATCACGCGAGGCAGCAGGTCTTCCAACGTCGGCTGAATTTGCCGGCGCTTGGCGGACCAGTTGCGTTCTTCGGCATGCCGCACCGAGGTAATGCCGGCCGGCTTCTCGACGATCACCAGGTGCTGGTCGAGATAGCGAATCCGCACGTCGTCTTCGCGCGCCGGCGGCGCGGTCGGATGTTCGAGCACTTTGACGACCTCGCCCGGATTGAGTCGCCGTCCGGCGTCCATGCACAGATTGCCGCTGACCTGCACGTGTCGGCCGCGGATCAGCTTTCGCACTTCCGACCACGGCTTGCCCGACAGCCACTGTCTGAGCAACGAAGCCAGCGTGCGCTGCGATTCTTCCTGGGCGACGCGAAAGATTTTCGGGGTGGCAGGCGGCATCGAAAAATCGAAATGGCGGGCGGGCGGAAAGTGACGATCGAAGCAGGCCGCGGCTTGCGGCGAGAGTTCAGTGTAACGCGAGCGATAGCCGAGGCCGATCGTCTGCGGTATCATCATACTTCGCGCGGCGCGGAATTGCGGGCTGCGCGGCAGAAAATTCGCCATCGGAATGAATTCTCAACTCACGTTTCCCGTCGAACAGTTGTCCCTCGCCGCCACGCCTCGCGGCGATAAAAACGCACCGCGGAAGGAGAGGATTTCCATGCGACGTCTCGACTATCTTGCGTCGATCGGATTCTTAGCTCTGGGGGTTGCCCTCGGGGGCTGCTCCAGCGAAAGCGGTAAAGGGCCGGGCGCCAAACCGGGCGCCGCCGACGCGCAGTCGAAGGACGGTGATGCGGACCGCCCGACGGTGGCCTTCATCAGCAACAACCCCTTCGAGTTCTGGACCATCGCACGCAAGGGCACCGAAAAGGCCGCGAAGGAGTTCGATGTCAACGTCGAGTTCCGCATGCCGCCGCAAGGCAGCCCGGCAGAGCAGCGGCAGATTATCGAGGACTTGCTGAGCAAGGGGGTCAAAGGCATCGCGATCAGCCCCAACGACTCGGAGAACCAGGCGCCGTTTCTCGACGAGGTCGCCGAGCAAGTGCCGCTGATCGCCCAGGACAACGACCTGCCGCCCGGCAGCAAACGGCTGTGCTACATCGGAACCGACAACTATCTGGCCGGCAAGGCGGCGGGGAAGCTGGTGAAGGAAGCCTTGCCCGACGGAGGCCGGGTGATGATCTACGTCGGCAAGCTCGACGCCCAAAACGCAATCGAACGGCGGCAAGGCGTGCTCGACGAGTTGGCCGGCAAGGAAGACGCCGAAGGCCCCGAGTTGGGCCCATATCAGTTGCTCGACACGATGACCGACAACACCAGTCAAGAGGCGTGCAAGGCCAACGTCGAAGACACCTTGGTCAAGCACGGCAAAGAACCCGAAAAACTTTGCCTGGTCGGCCTGTGGGAATACAATCCGCCCGCGATGCTGGCCGCGGTCAAAGAGGCCGAACTTCAAGGCAAGGTCAAAATCGTCGGCTTCGACGAAAACGAAGAGACCCTGAAAGGCATCCAAGATGGCGACATCATTGGCAGCATCGTGCAAAACCCGTTCGAGTTCGGCTATCAGGCCGTCAAGATTTTGGCCGCCGTCGCTCGCGGCGACAAGTCGGTGCTGCCCGAGGGGGGCATCATGTACGTCGACTATCGGGTCATCAACAAAGAAAACGTCAAGGACTTTTGGGAGCAGCTTCGCGAACTGAAGAAATAAAGGCAAGGCGAATTAGGCCACGGATGAAACACAGCGAATTAGGCCACGGATGAAACACAGCGAATTAGGCCACGGATGAAACACGGATCGAACACGGATGAAATACAAAGTTCGAAGCAGCGCCTCGGTCGTGTGCCAGCGATGAGGTTCCGTATCTGCCGATCCGTGTTTCATCCGTGGCTAAAACGACTTGAGAAACCGTTTTCGTCTTCAACCATGGTCGATCTTCCTCCGCTGCTCGAAGCTCGCGGCATCTCGAAATCGTTCCCCGGCGTGCGCGCGCTGGAACAGGTTGATTTGCGGCTGAGCCGCGGAGAGGTGCTGTGCGTCGTCGGCGAAAATGGCGCCGGCAAATCGACGTTGATGAAGATTCTGGGCGGCGTCTACGCGGCCGATGCCGGCGAGATCCGCATCGACGGCCGCATTGTCGAAATCGGCGCCGTCGAGCGGGCGCAGCGATTGGGCGTCACGCTGATTCACCAAGAACTGAACCTGGCCCAAACGCTCGATGCAGCCGGCAATCTGTTTCTCGGCCGCGAGCCGCGCTGGGCCGGTCCTCTAAAACTCGTCGATCGCCGCATCTACCGAGACGCCCAGGCGATCATGCAGCGGATCGGGCTCGATTGTTCGCCCCGCACGCTGGTCTCGCAGCTTTCGATCGGCCAGCAGCAATTGGTCGAAATCGGCCGCTCGCTCTCGCTCGCCAGCCGCGTGCTGATCATGGACGAGCCGACGTCGAGCCTCACCCAGCGCGAAACCGACCGGCTGTTTCAGGTGATTCGCGACTTGAAGCGCGACGGCGTCAGCATCCTGTACATCTCGCACCGGCTGGCCGAAGTGCGTCAGATCGCCGACCGCGTCACGGTGCTGCGCGACGGGCGAAACGCCGGAGAACTCTCGCAGGCGGAGATCTCTCACGAGGCCATCGTGCGCTTGATGGTCGGCCGCGAGTTGAAGCAATTCTTCCATCGGCCCGCCGCCGAGGCGACTTTGAATCCGGCATCCGGCGCGGCGGCCGCCGTCTTCGAAGTCCGCGGCCTCAAAGTCAGCCCCGCGCAGGGCGCCGCGATCGACTTCGCGATTGGCCCCGGCGAGATCGTCGGCATGGCCGGACTGATGGGCGCCGGCCGCACCGAACTGGCCGAGGCCCTGTTCGGCGTGCGGCCGCTCGCCGCCGGGCAAATTGCGGTCGACGGCCGGCGCGTTCGCCTGCGATCGCCGCGCGACGCCATCGCGGCTGGCATTTTTCTGGTCCCCGAAGACCGCCGGCAGCAGGGGCTGATCC
>DATNEC010000055.1:0-14505 GCA_035606815.1 Pirellulales bacterium | reverse complement strand
TGAGATCGAAGGCAGCCGCATTCGCGTGCCGCGGGCCTCGAAGGCCAAGTACATGGCGGCCCTGGCCGACGCCGGCGCCATGCCCGCCCATTTCGGCAGCCATTTGACCGAGGCCGTCAGCAAGCCAAGCCCCTTCACGAGCAAGCACCAGCAAGAGGGGATGGAAAAGATCGCCTTGCAGAAAACGCTGACCGACATCGTCAGCTCGATGCGCGGCGTCGAACGCGCCGCGGTGTTGTACGACAAGAAGAGGGAGACGGGCTTTCGCCGCGAGCAGTCGATCACCGCCTCCGTCAGCGTCAAGCCGACCGGCACGCAGTTGCTCGACGCCGCCCAAGTGCAAAACATCCGGCATCTCGTGGCGGGGGCCATCGCCGGGCTGTCGCCCGAGCGCGTGACCGTGGTCGACCTGAACGGCCGCTCCTACAGCGGCTCGAAAGGCGACGGCATGACCGGCGTGATGGAAGATCCCTATGCCGAGCGGGTCCAATTCTACCAAGACCTCTACGAAACGATGGTCCGCGACGCGCTGAACTACGTCGACGGCGTCACCGTGACGGCCAGCGTCGAGCTCGACCGCGAACTGCGGCATCACGTGGAGCAGCAGCACGTCGACCCGAAGGTGATCGCTCTCAACGTCCGCGAAGAGAACGATTCCAAACAAGTCGACAGCGGCGGCCCGGCTGGCCGGCCCGGTTTGGAAGCGCAGCGGCCCAATGCGCCGGCGAACCTGGCCGGCGCCAAGAACTCGCACACCGAAGAAGAGCGCAACAGCAGCGAGGTGCAGAACGTCGCGTCGCACGATCGCACGACCAAGGACTATGTGGGCATGACGCCCAAGCGCGTCACCGTGGCCGTGGCCGTGCCCGACACGTACTACGAGAAGATCTGGCGCGACCTGAATCCGCCCGCGGCGGGACAGGCCGCCGCCGGGCCGGACAAAAAGGCCCTGGAAACGATCGAACTGGCGGAAAAGGCCAAGATTCAAAACCAGATCGCCGGGTTGATTCCGCAGCCCGACACCGCGGCCGACAACCGCCCGCTGGTGACGGTGAACACGTTTCATCCGATCGCGCGCGCGGAATTGCCCGCCGAAGCCGACGCCGGGCAGGCCTTCAGTTGGCTGCTGGCCCACTGGAGCACGATCGGCATGTTGGCGTTGGCCGTCGTGAGCCTGTTGATGCTGCGTTCGATCGTCCGCTCCGGGCCGCCCTTGCCGCCGACGCCCGAGTTGAAGCTGCCCGATCTCGGCGCGAAGACGCCCGAAGCCGCGGCGGCCGAAGCCGAGGGCAAACAAAAAGGCCGCTTGAAACGGCGCCCCGGCGGACAATCGCTGCGCGACGAATTGGTCGAGATCGTCCGCGAAGACCCCGACACCGCCGCGAACATCTTGAGAGGCTGGATCGGAAATGCGAGTTGAGATGCTCCGCAAAGCCGCCATTCTCGTCGCCAGCCTCGACGGCCCGACCGCCGATCGGATTTTGGACCAGATGTCCGAAGAGCAAGCCGGCCAGGTGCGACGCATGATGGTCGAACTGGGCGAGGTCGATCCGCGCGAGCAACGGCACGTGATCGACGAGTTCTTCCGGCAAGGCCCGGCCCGGCAGGCTGCGCCTGCGGACAAGGCGGCCAAAGCCAAGGGCGGCGTCGAACTGGCCGGCGCCTTGGCCTCGTTGTCGCAGGGCGACGACGATTCGGAGCCGGCGATGATGAATTCGGCGGCAGTGAATTCGGCCGCGGTGAGCGAGGCCGCGGCCCACGAGGCCCCAACCCAAGACGAGCGGCCGTTTCGTTTTCTGCGAGAGGCGCATAGCGCCCGCATTTCCCCGTTTCTCTCCGGCGAGCATCCGCAGACGATCGCCTTGGTGGTCTCCCAATTGCCCCCGCGGCGCGCCGCCGGAGTGCTGGCCGCCCTCGACGGGAAACTGCAAGCCGAGGTGCTCCGCCGGTTGACCGATCTCGACGAGACCGATCCCGAGATCGTGCGCGAAGTCGAACGCGGGCTGGAATCGAAAATCATCGCCCAAGTGCGTTCGGAGCGCCGCCGCGCCGCGGGGTTGAACGCAGCGGCAGGTATCTTGGAGGCCGCCGAGCCTGAGGTGAAGCGCACGATTTTGTCCAACTTGGCGCGGCACGATCGTCCGTTGGCGGGCAAGCTGCGGCCCGAAGAATTCGATTTCGCCGATCTGGAGCGGCTCGACGATTAGACGTTGGCGGCCATCTTCGCCGCGGCCGAGACCGAGTTGAGCCGCCTGGCCCTGGCGGGCGCTTCGCCGGCCTTGGTCGGCCGCCTGCTCGAACCGTTGTCGCCGGCGGAGCGGAAGCAATTCACCCGCGCGATCGAAACCCTGGGGCCGATGCGGCTCAGCGACGTCGAAGAGGCGCAGCGACAAATCGCGGAACTCGCGCGGCAATTGGCCTTGGAGGGGGAGATCGAACTGCCCGGCCCCGCACCCTTGATTTCCAACCGACAGGTCGCGAATGCCTACCGTCATTAAAGCCGCCGATCGCCAGCGCGGCATCCACCACGCGGCCTTCAACTTCGAAGACCTGACGCACAACGCCGAAGGCTATTTGAAACAGATCCGCGAACAGGCCGGGCAGATTCTGCTCAAGGCGACGCAAGACGCCGAACAGATTCGCGCGGCCGCAGCGCAAGAGGGTCGAGCGGCGGCCGAGCGGGCGGTCGAGGCCCTGGTCGAACAGAAACTTGGCCAGCAATTGCAGACCTTGCTGCCGGCGCTGCGCGCCGCGATCGAGGAGATTCAGCGATCCAAGCAAGGCTGGGTCGCCCACTGGGAACAACGGGCCGTTCACTTGTCCGCGGCGATCGCCGCGCGCGTCTGCCGCCGCGAATTGGAGAAGCAGCCCGAAATTCCGCTGCAACTGGTCAAAGAGGCGTTGGAGCTGTCGGCGGGCAGCGGCCAGGTGCGCGTGCTGCTCAATCCGCAAGACCTGGCGGCGCTGGCGCCCAAGCTTCAGCAGCTTGCCGCCGAAGTTTCGCGTCTGGCGCCGGCGGAATGGGTCGCCGACGAGCGGATTGCGCCCGGCGGTTGCCGCCTCGAAACGCAGCACGGCGCGATCGATCAACAGTTCGAGACGCAATTGAAGCGGATCGAGGAGGAACTGAGCTGAAATGCTCGATTACGCCGACCAATTGGCTGCCATTCTGCCGGCCGCGCTGGAAGGCCGCGTGATGCGCATCACCGGCCTGACGGCCGCCGTGGCCGGCTTGCCGGCGCCGCTCGGCGCGGTGGTCGAGATCGAGCGGCAAAGCGGGCCGCCACTGGAGGCCGAGGTGATCGGCTTTCGCGACGAGGTCACGCTGGTCTATCCGTTCAGCGACCTACAAGGCGTGCGGCGCGGAAATCGCGTCCGGCTGGCGCGCACTCGAAGCGCGTTGCGAGTCGGGCCCGAGTTGCTCGGCCGGGTGGTCGACGCCCGCGGCCGCGCGATCGACGGCCGCCCGCAGCCCGCGCTGCCGCACCGCGCCTCGCTCGATCGCCTGCCGCCTCGGCCGATCGATCGCCCGCGCATCGACTCCCATCTTTCGACGGGAATTCGCGCCATCGACGGCCTGCTGACTTGCGGCAAGGGCCAGCGGATGGGCATCTTCGCCGGCTCGGGCGTCGGCAAAAGCGTCACGCTGGGGATGATGTCGCGATACACCTCGGCCGACGTCAACGTGATCGCGCTGGTGGGAGAACGCGGCCGCGAAGTCAATGAATTCATCGAGCGCGATTTGGGGCCCGGCGGGTTGGCCAAGAGCGTGGTCGTCGTCTCGACCAGCGACGAACCGGCGTTGATGCGGATTCGCGCCGCGTTCGTCGCGACCTCGATCGCCGAATTCTTTCGCGATGCGGGCAAAGACGTGCTGCTGGTCATGGATTCGCTGACGCGCTTCGCGCTGGCGCAGCGCGAGATCGGCCTGGCCGCCGGCGAACCTCCGACGACGCGCGGCTTTCCCCCGTCGGTGTTTGCCCTGCTGCCGCGGCTCGTCGAGCGCGCGGGGCGCAGCGCCCAGGGAAGCATCACCGCCTTTTATTCGGTGCTCGTCGAGGCCGACGATGAAAACGAGCCGATCAGCGACACGGTTCGCGGGTTGCTCGACGGGCATACCTGGCTTTCGCGCAAGCTGGCCGGCCGCGGGCATTACCCGGCGATCGATCTGCTCAGGAGCATCAGCCGCTTGATGAGCGAGGTCGCCTCGCCCGCGCATCGCGAGGCGGCTGGCCTGATGCGCGAACTGCTCGGCGCGTACCGCGACCACGAAGACCTGATTTCGATCGGGGCCTACCGCCGCGGAAGCAATCGCAGCGTCGACCTGGCGATCGAGATGCAGGACGCAATGCAGCTCTTCCTGCGCCAGCGGATCGACGAGTCCTGCACCGTGGAAAGCGCCCGAGAGGCCTTGCAACTGTTCGCACAACGCTGCCTGGCGCGTGCGGCGACGGCCGCCAACGCGGCGGCGAGCCCAGGATCGCCGACAACTGCGACCTAGCCACGGATGAAACACCGATAAAACACGGATCCGCCGAGAACCGAACACTGAGCACTGAAACCTGACGATGGCCCGATTTCAATTTCGATTAGCGACCTTGCAGCGGCTTCGCGAGGTCGTTCGCGACGAGCGGCGCGGCCAATTGGCCGAAATGCTGCGGTTGGCCGATTCGCTCGAAGAGCAAAAGCGGCAGGTCGTCGAAAACCTTCGCGAGCTGGCGCAGAGCCGGCGCGTTTCGGCCGGCGCGGTCGACGTCGATCGCATGCTGGCGGCCAGCCGTTACGAGGCCGTGCTGATGCTGGAACAAGTCAACTACGAGCGGCAGTTGGCGGCGGTCGCCGCCGAAATCGAAAAACGCCGCGAAGCGCTGGCGGCGGCGGACCGCGACGTGCGCACCTTGGAGAAACTGCATGAGTCGCAACTCCAGCGTCACCGGGAAGAGCAGGAACAGGCGGCGATGAAACAGCTCGACGAGATGGCCTTGCGCGGCTTCCGCGGAGAGGAGCGGCCCTCATGGTCGGACGCATTCTAGCCGGCTGCGGCGCGTTGTTGGGCTACCTGTGCATCGCCACGGTGCTGGCCCAAGCGCTGGGCCTCGCCTATCTATCGTCGAAGGGCAAGCTCGACGAGGCGATGTTTTTGCGAATCGTGGCCGCCGCGAACGGAATCGACCAGCCGCAGTCGGGACAAAAACCGCCCGGCGAAGGGGACGACGATTCGCGGCAAGTGTCGTTGGACGACTTGGCGCGGGCCCGCGCGCAGCGCAGCCGCGATCTCGAATTGCGCGAGCAATCGTTGACGAACGACGTGGCCGTGGTCAAAAGCGAATACGAGAAGCTGATCGACGAAAAAGACCGATACGAACTTATCAAGGCGGCCTTTCGCGCGCAACTCGACGAGCTGCACGAGGGGGTGCTCGCCAACAACCGCGAGACGGCCCGCTTGATCTTGGAAAGCATCAAGCCCAAGCAAGCCAAGGACCAGGTTCTGCGAATGGTGAAGGAGGGCGAGATGGACGACGTGGTCTCGATCCTTTCGCTAATGCCCACGACCAGGCGGGCCAAAATCATCGGCGAATTCAAGACCGAGGAGGAGGCCGCGACGCTGGCGGAGATTCTGCAATTGATTCGCGAAGGCGTACCGGAAGCGAAACTGATCGAAGACACCCAACGGCAACTCGACCAGGGCGAGAACGCGGCGGAGAAATGAATCATGGCTGACATCAGCTTCGATCCGACGAGCGTGATTCGGGTCACGACCGATGCGCCGACGACGGGGGCGGCGACGGCGCCGAACCCGGCCGACTCGGCGCCTAGTTTCGGCGAGCACTTGTCGCGCGCGCGGCGCTCGAGCCGGCCGCAGCCGGCGGCCGATCACCCGGCTCCCGACCCGACGCAACCGGCGAAATCGCAGGGCTCGAAAGCGGACGACGCGACGCCGAAGGCCACGCAGGACGATTCACGGAATCAGCCCCAAAAGGCGGCGCCCGACAAGCAAGACGATTCGGCGAAAGACGGCCCCCCGGCCGATTCTGGCGCGAGCGCCGCGGCGGCGACAGCGGCCAATCCCCCACCCCCGGCTGCGCCGCAGGAACCGACTGCGACCAAGGACGCCATTCAGGCGGCCGGCGTCGTCAAGACGGCCGATGCGGCGCTGAAAGCGGCGGCGGCCTCTCAAGCCCCGGCAAGCCAAGCGGCGACTTCCCCCGACGCTGCGACCGCCAAACAGGCGACGGCCGCTCAAGCCGCGGCTCAAGCGACCGCTGCCCAGGCCGCGGTCTCGGCGGCCGCAGTTCCACAGCCGGCGGCGCCGCAGCCGAAGGCGCCGCAAACGACGGCCCAAGCGGCGAACGCCGAACAGACGGCGCCGGTCAATCCGCAACTTGCCGCGCTGATTCAAGCGACGGCCCTTAAGACGACGGCGACTACGGCCAACGCCCAGGCCTCCGCGGCGCCGTCCGCGCCCAAAAGCGCGCGGCCGGTCTCCGAGGCTTCCGCGACGAAGGCTTCTCTCGCCGCGAAAACCATTTTGGCCGGCCAAACATCGGCCCCGTCGCCCGCCGCGCAAGCCGGCGCCAATGGTCCCTCGCAGAATTCGCAGGACGGCTCAAACTCTGCGGCAGGCGTGGCCGCCGCGGTCAGTGCCGCCGCGGCTCAGGTGGTCGCTGACGTGGCAATCGTCAAGCCCGCGGAACGGGGCATCGACAGAATTCCTTCGGCCTCGAGCAGCCAGACGGCATCGCCGCTGGGACAGGATCCGGCCGCTTCGAGCCCCTCGGCGCCGCAGCCGCAGGCCCCGGCGTCGGGCCAACTTCCGATGAATGCGAATGGCTTTGCGGCGGGAGTCCAGGCGAGGGCCGGCGCGGACGGCCCGTCCGCGGCAACGGCCGACGCCGATCGGCTGCGATTCGTTCAGCGCGTCGCCCGCGCCTTCCAAGCCGCGGGCGACAACGGCGGGCAGGTCAAGCTGCGGTTGAGCCCTCCGGAACTTGGCTCGCTGCAACTGAACATCACGATGAAAGACGGGACGATGACGGCCCACATTCAGGCGGAAACCAGCAGCGCCCAAAACTTGCTGCTCAACAACCTGCCCGATCTGCGCGAGCGGCTCGCGCAGCAGGACATTCGCATCGAGCGTTTCGACGTCGATCTGATGGACCACTCGCCGGGCGGGATGCCGCAGACGCCGGACCAGAACCAAAATGCCAACGATTCGGGCAGGCGCCCACCGCCGTCGAGCAACTCGCCGGCCACAGCGGCGACGGAAGCCGCGGCGCCGCTCCTCGCGGCTTCGTACCAAGGAAGCGGCGGCCTGAACGTAGTGATCTGAAACTTCGAAGGGGGATGACCAATCGCCTCGGCTGGGGCGCCCAGCCAGGCCCGGCTCAAACACAGGAAGGACCGACCATGTCCACCGTCGACACCAGTACGAACTCCGATTTGGCGAGTTTGCTAGCCAGCCAGTCGACCGCCAACTCTGCGAACAACAATTCGAACGCCGCCGACTTCAGCAAGCTGACTCCCGACGACTTTCTCAAGATGCTGATTACGGAATTGCAGAACCAGGATCCCACGAATCCGACCGATAATAGCCAAATACTGCAGCAGATCAGCGAGATGTCGAACATCCAGGCGACCACCAGCCTCACCACTTCGCTAACCGCGATGCTGACCGAGCAGAACTTGTCGGCGGCCAGCGCCTTGGTGGGCAAAAGCGTGCAAGGACTGGCCGACGACGGCTCGACCGCCTCGGGGACCGTCGACAGCGTCACGATCAGCAACGGCGTGCCGAAACTAAACATCGGGCAGCAAACCATGACTCTTTCCAATATTCAGCAGATCAACGGCGCCTGATTTGGGCGCGCCGCGCTGAGTCGTCGCTCGGCGCGAGGCAGCAGCGCGAACAGTGCGAGGCAAGTAACTCGAAAGGAACTCAAGATGGGTCTGTCAAGCGTATTTAGCACGGCCGTGACCGGCATCCAGGCGTCGGAGACCACGATTGACGTCACCGGCAACAACGTGGCGAACGCGAATACGGTGGGCTTCAAGCAGTCTCAGGCCGAATTCGCCACTCAATTCTTGCAGACGCTATCGCTCGGCGCCGCCCCTTCGACGGACAATGGCGGCACGAATCCGCGCCAGATCGGGCTTGGCGTTCAGGTCGCGGCAATCACGCCCGACTTCAACCAAGGCACGCTGCAAATCAGCTCCAGCCCCTCCGATCTGGCGATCCAGGGCAACGGCATGTTCATCGTGCAAGGCAACGGCGGCGAAAGTCTTTACACCCGGAACGGAAAATTCCAGCCGAACTCGAACAACGACCTGGTGACGCTCACCGGCCAGCGATTGCTGGGCTACGGCGTCGATTCGAATTTCAACATCGAGACCACGAGCCTGCAGCCGATCAATATCCCGTTGGGTTCCGCGGCCGTCGCCAAAGCCACGCAGAACGTCCAACTGCAAGGCACGTTGACGCCGACCGGCGACGTCGCCACGACCGCGGGCATCGTTGAATCCGGCCCCTTGGGAGACGCGGCCGACAGCGCGCCGCCGGCTGGCACGGTCGCGGCCTTGGCGCCGGTCCCCGACGTCTTGACCGCCGGAACCACGACCACTCCCGGCGCCGGCGGCGCCCTGACCGCGCTGGGCACCTATAGCTACGAGATCGTGTTCGCCGACGGCCCGATCGGCTCCCTTCCCGACACCGAAAGCCTGCCCTCGCAAACCGTCGGTCCGATCACGCTCGCCGCTGGCGAAGATCAAATCACGCTCGACAATATCCCCACCGACCCCACGGGCGAATACAAGACGCGCCGCATCTATCGCACCGACGCCGGCGGCACGAGCTACAAGCTGGTCGGCGAGATTCCCGATAACACGACGACCAGCTATACCGATATCACGGCCGACGCAAGTCTCGGCCCGGCGCAAAACACCACTCCGCTGACGGGCAACTACAGCTACTACATCGAGTACGCCAACGCCGTCGGCGGCCCCGGCAACGGGGTGACGAGCCGCCCCACGCCGCTCATCGGCCCGATCAACGTCGTAAATGGCGTCGTTCAATTGCAAAACCTGCCCGTCGATGCGAGCGGCCAGTGGACGGTGCGGCGGATTTACCGCAACACATCGAACAACAGCGGCGCCTTTGAATACGTGGGCGAAATCCCCAACATGAATCCCGGCGTGACCTATACCGACAGCACGCCCGACTCCGCGATCCAGGGCAACCCGCAGATCGATCTCACCGGGCCCCGCGTCAGCACGAACACGCTGCTCACCAACGTGCTGCAATACGCCAACGGAACTTACAGCAATCTCTTTCAAGTCGGCACGTTGTCGTTCACCGGAGCCAAGGGCGGCCGGCAGTTGAGTCCCGCGACGTTCACCATCACGCCGACCAGCACGGTGCTGGACTTGACGACGTTCATCCAGCAGGCGCTCGGCATTCAGACCCAACCCGGCCCCGACCCCTTGAATCCCATCCCCTCCGACTCCTCCGGGGCGAATCCCGGCGTCACGGTGAACGCCAACGGCCAGATCGTGGTGGTCGGCAACAACGGCGTCGATAACGCGCCGTCGATCGGCTTGTCGGCGTTTCAACTGACGGCCGCGGGCAGTACGCAAGCGGTGAACCTGAACTTCAGCCAGTCGCAGGCTCCCGTCGGCCAGAGCGCCGTGGCCGACTTCATCGCCTACGATTCGCTCGGCATTCCAATCAACGTCCGCGTCACCGCCATACTGCAATCGCGCAGCGCCACCGAGACCACCTATCGCTGGTTCGCCGATTCGCCGCAAAACGACCCGCTCTCCGGCAGCGCGATCAACGTCGGCACCGGGTTGGTGACGTTCGACGGACAGGGAAAGTTCATTTCGGCCACCAATTCGACCGTCGATGTCGATCGCGCCAACGTGCCCTCGGCCAAGCCGCTGGAGTTCAACCTCAATTTTGCACAGGTCTCCGGCCTGGCCGCCTCGACCCCGTCTTTGGCGGTGACCACGCAGGACGGCTTTCCGCCCGGCAAGCTGACCAGCTACATCATCGGCGAAGACGGCGTCATCAGCGGCGTGTTCGACAATGGCACGCAGCGCACCTTGGGCCAAATCGAGTTGGCCCGCTTCGCCAATCCGGCCGGTTTGGATCAGCGCGGTCAAAACCTTTATGCCGCCAGCATCAACTCCGGGCTGCCGGTGGTGGGCAATCCGAACTCGCAAGGCATTGGTTCGATCATCGCCGGGGCGCTGGAGCAGTCGAACACGGATATCGGGCAAAATCTGATTAACCTGATTTTGGCGTCAACCGCCTATCGCGGCAATGCACAGGTGATCAGCACCGCGCAGCAATTGCTCGATCAATTATTGAATCTCCGCACCGGCTAAGCGGAAATCGTCGTATGCTTTTTCGAGGAAATGGACCGATCGAGGAACATGAGGCGGCCCATGATCAAGCTCACGCATTTGGGGGGCGAAGCGTTCGTCTTGAACGCCGAGTTGATCCGTTACGTGGAAACGCGGCCGGACACCTTCATTACCTTGACCAGCGGCGACCGCGTCGTCGTCCGCGAGTCGATGGATGACGTCCTCGATCGGACCATTGAATATCACCGCTCCAAGCATTTCATTCCGCCGCCAAACCGCCTGGCGTCATCCTGCGGACCCCCCTGCACCGGCTAGCCGAGGATGATCCCCGTGGACATTGCAACTCTTTCCGGCATCGTCGGCGGCTTCACGCTGATGTTGGCCGCGCTGCTGTTGGCGGGAAGCCACGGCAACGGCCCCGGCCTCTCGATGGGCCAATTCGTCGATCCGCCGGCGGCCATCATGGTGCTCGGCGGCGGCCTGTGCGTCGTGCTCACCTCGGTGCCGCTGAAAATCTTCCTGAGCCTGCCCAAGATCATCGCCAAGCTACTGATGAACCAAGGCGAAAACTTGCCGGCCCTGGTCGGAGAGTTGGTCGGGCTGTCCGAAGTCGCGCGCCGCGACGGCATGCTCGCGCTCGAAGACAAGCTCAAGAGCGTCAAACACCAGGCCCTCGTGCTGGGCGTGCAAATGGCCGTCGACGGAACCCGGCCTGAAGTCATCCAAGACATCATGTACCGCGAGATGCAGGCCGAAGAGTCTCGGCACCATACGGGCCGCAAGATGTTCGAATTGATGGGCCGCTGCGGCCCGGCCTTCGGCATGATCGCCACGCTGCTGGGCCTGATCCTGATGCTCGGCAACCTCGACGATCCCGACTCGATCGGCCCTTCGATGGCGATGGCCTTGGTCGGTACCCTGTACGGCGCGGCGATGGCCAACATGATCTGCATTCCCTGCGCCGAAAAGCTGAATTACCTCAGCCAGCAAGAGCAACTGGCCAAGCAAATCATCATGCACGGTATCATAGCCATTCAGGCCGGCGACAGCCCGCGGGTCGTCGAGCAGAAGCTGTATACATATTTGCCGAAAAAAATGCGGTCCGGGGCGGCGGCCTGAAGATTTTGTGGGAACGAACCATCGCCGATGTTCCTGAACCATCGCAACACCAGCAGCGTCGAGGGATCGCCCGAGTGGATCATGTCGTACGCCGACATGGTGACGATCCTGATGGCGTTCTTCGTGATCCTGTATTCGATGGCGGGCAGCGAGGACACGGCCAAAGAACAGGCCATGCTGCGTTCGCTACGGCTGAACTTGGGGCCGTTCAAGGGGCTCGCCGGGCCTTTGATTTCGAAAAAATCGAAATTCGCCGAGATGGCCGTCGCCCCAAAACCGCCCCAAGGCGAGAACCATGACGGCGACCCGGCCCGGCGCGATTCGACGCCGGCCAAGGTTCCCCGCATCGATCCCAGCGATCCCGCGGCCTCGGGCGGCATGGTTCGCTTCGAACACGGCGGCCTTGAGTTGCTGCCCGAGAACGAGCGGCAACTGACCAACATCTCGCAAGCGCTGGCCGGAAAGCCGCAATGCGTCGAAATCCGCGGCCATACGTCGCGGCGTCCATTGCCGGCCGCCTCGCCCTACCGCGATTCGTGGGAATTGGCCTTCGCGCGGTGCCGCAAAACGATGGAATTCCTGGTTGCGCACGGCATCGAGCGAGCTAGGATTCGATTGAGCGTTGCGTCGCATCCGGACCAGGTCCGGACCGGGGACCGCAAAGGCCCGGAAGACAGCGACGCGCGCGTCGATGTTTTCATGTTGGGCGAATTTCCTGAAAAGGTCGAAGACCACGGCGGCGCGAAACGGCGGCCGTGACGACGAAGACTACACAGCAATCCAATCATTTCGGTGAAACGCCATGAGTACGCCAGCCGCTCCTGCTCCCGCCGCCGCCGCTCCCGCGCCGGAAACAAAGAGCGAGAAAAAGTCCGGGCTATTCTGGAAGCTTGTCGTCCTAGGCCTGATCGCGTCGGTGATCGGCGCCGAGTGCCTGTTCGCCTTCGTCTATGTTTCGATGGCGACCGACAAGGCGGTCTCCGGCGACGTCGAAGCGACCGCCGCCGCGCCGAAGCATGAAGCCCACGGAGAGGCTGCGGGGCATGCGAAGCATGGCGAGTCTGAGAAGACGGGAGATTCCCACGAGGCGAGCGAGCGTGAAATCGACCTCGGCGAATACAGTTTGACCGCGTTTCAGCCTGCCTCGAACACCACGCTGCTGATCGACTTCCATCTCTACGGCACGATTTCCGCCGCAGAAGAACATGGCTTCACCGAGCACTTCGATTCCAACAAGCATCGCATCCGCGACCAGGTGATTACCACGATCCGCAGCGCCGAACTGGCCGATCTGACCGACCCAGGGTTGGGCTTGATTAAAAGGCAGATTTTGGAGAAAACTAACCGCGCTCTAGGGAAGCCGCTGTTGCAAGGAATCGTGTTCAGCGACTTTCTGGTAGTCGAGCAATAGGGACGATTCCCGACGGATCGCCCCGGCCCGCATGATAGGAACGGATGCCGATGGCGGACGAAGCCCAACGGATCGACCAGGACGAGATCGAGCGTCTGCTCCAGCAAGCTCGCCCCCAGGAACCGGGGGGCCCCAGCCTGGATCCTCCTAGTCTGGACCCGCCCAATCTCGGCGCCCCCAATCTCGGTCCTGGCGGCCGCGGTTCGCAAGCCGACGACGCGGCCGACAAGATCATCGGGCAAAGCGACGTCGAGGCGTTGTTCGAACAAACCGCGGCCCCCGCCCCGCGGCGGTCGGCGCCGAAGTCCGCCCCGCCCACGCCCCTTGCGCGCGATGAAGGCGTGGCGCAGGGAGATATCGAGCTGTTGCTGCAGCAGGCCGAGCGGGCCATCGCCTCGATCGACCGGGCCGATCCGGCGCCGCCGGGCGTTTCGGCCTTCTCGCTGGAAGATTTCGTGGGGGCCCCGCCAAACGCCGAGCGCGCCACGCTCGATCTGATTCGCGATGTCGAACTCGATTTGAAAATCGAATTCGGACGCACGCACATGTACCTCGAAGACATCCTCAAGCTGCGCAAGGGATCGGTCGTCGCGCTCGACAAGCTGGCGGGCGATCCCGTCGACATCTTCGTCAACGGCCGGCTGATTGCCAAGGGAGAGGTGCTGGTGCTCAACGACAATTTTTGCGTCCGCGTGGCCGAATTGATCGCCGGCGAGACCGCGGGATAGTCTTTCGGCGTTCAGCGTTCAGCAGTTGACGTCGAACTGAACACTTAACACTGAACGCTGAAAGGCCACTGAAAACTGAAAGCGGCACGGATGCCAACGAAGGTTCTCGTTTTGATGCTCGCATGTCTGGCGCCGCTGCGCCTGGCGGCGGAAGAACCGCCGGCGGACCGTTACGCCGCGCCGGCGGCCGCAAAACAAGCGCCGCCGCGGCGGCTGTCGGGCGACGAGAGCCGGCCGGCCGGCCGCGATCGCGCGACCGCCGAGAGAGCGGACTCAAAAGTCAAGCAGGCCGCCTTTGCCGAGAGCGATCCGTCGGCGGAAGGGAAATCGGACTTGCCGGCGCGGAATTTGGGCCGCGGACTCGCTCTGACGCCGCGCGGCGACGGCGCCGCCGCCAAGCAGGCGCAGGCGAAAGACCGCGTTCGGCCGGCCGGCACGGCGTCGTCGGTGATGACCGGCCTGGCGAGCCTGGCCGTCGTACTGGGCCTGTTTTTCGCCGTCGCCTGGGCGCTGCGGCGCGGCATGCCGCCCGGCGCCGCGATGCTGCCGCGAGAGGCGGTCGAAGTGCTGGGCAAAACCCCCCTGGCCGGCCGTCAACACGCGCATCTGCTGCGTTGCGGAAACAAGGTGTTGCTGGTGTATCTGGCGCAGGGTGTCGCCGAGACGTTGACCGAAATCACCGACCCGCTCGAAGTCGATCGACTCGTCGGTCTCTGCCGGCAATCGCACCCGCAGAGCACGACGGCGTCGTTTCGCCAGATTCTCCAGCAGTTCGGGCGCGGGAAGGGGGAAGGATGAAGAATGAAGCCATAGGCAGGGTCGGGCGGCCGACGCCCCGATGTAGCCCGGCCGCCCTCGGCCAGGTCCGCGCCGAACCCATTCACGGCC